>DATIKD010000344.1:0-4912 GCA_035477965.1 Dehalococcoidales bacterium
TATTTTACTTTGCCAGTGGAGGTAATATCCGCCTTTTCTTCGTATGCCGGCATCCGTACAACCGTTTAGAAGGATGCTGTAAAAAGGCCACCGAAGAGGAGGGCTCCCGGTGTAGCTGACTTCTGTAAGTGATTATGGTAGATTAAAGCTAACGCCATTTCTGTGCAGTGTTGCTGTTTGACTTATGGTTCAAAGGGTTTACGGACTTGAACACCATCGACCCCAAATTCAACGCCTCAACCTTTTCGCTTTTACCATAAAAGAATAATCAAGGAGATCAAGATGAAAAACGGCAGTCCCGGCACTGAAAGTTCCTCGCAGTTTCATCATCACAGGCAAACCAAGGCAGTAATAAACCGTCTGTCCAGGATCGAGGGGCATGTCAGAGCTATTAAACACATGCTGGAAGAAGGTAAGGCCTGCCCGGATATTCTGATCCAGTTTGCCGCGGTTAAAGCAGCCTTACAAAAAACTGCCCAGATTGTTCTTGAAGATCATATTGAATCCTGTCTCAGACAAGCTACCAGTAAAGGGCAAGCCAGTGAGGAATGGGCCAGCCTTAAAGAAGCTTTGCACAAGTATATTGTTTAAGGACGGAAATTTAAGCTCTCACTTTTTTAGTATGTAATGCCCGCGCTCCGACCAATCTGGCTGAATTGACCACAACTGCCACCGAACCAACGTTGTGGAATAAGGCGGAAGCAATGGGATTGAGAATCGCAACAGATGCCAGGGCTATACCCAGAACATTAAAAATGAGGGCAAAAACCAGGTTTTGTTTTATGGTCTTGAGAGTAGAACGGCTCAGATGGATACTTTCTGCGGCACTTAATATATCATCCTTCAGCAGGATCACATTAGAGGCTTCCATGGCAATATCGGTTCCGGTGGCTCCCATGGCGATACCCACATCGGCTTGAGCTAGAGCCGGGGCATCATTAATACCGTCACCAATCATGGCTACTTTATATCCGGCCCGCTGCATCTCTTGAATAGCTTCCACTTTTTTCTGCGGTAATAGCTGGGCCTTCCACTCATCAATTCCTACCGATTCGGCTACTCGTCGAGCAACCTCCGGACTGTCACCGGTCAACATGACCACTTTTTTGACTCCACTGTTTTTCAGGGATTGTATTGCCTGGCGCATCTCTTCCCGGATGGTATCGGCAAAGCCGATTATACCGACGACTTTCTCCGACTTGGCCACCAGCACCGGCGTGAGCCCATCATCCTCAATTTGTTTGAGCATTGAAGTATCTTTGTGGGAGAGCTGTATATTGTTTTCTTTTAACAGTTTTTCTGTGCCGACCAATATGGTTGATTCTTCAACCCTGGCTGAAACACCCTGTCCAGGCACCACTTTAAAATCTTCGGAATCAGGTATTTCCAGATCAAGTTCTTTGGCCCTGGCCAGGATAGCCCTGGCTAAAGAATGCTCGGAAAACCTTTCGCAAGCTGCCGCCAGGGACAGGACCGATTCTTCAGACAGGCTATCTACCGGAAATACTTTCATTACCTTTGGTTTGCCCAGGGTGATAGTGCCAGTCTTATCCAAAGCGACGGCAGTCACTCTGCCTGCCGCCTCCAGACGGGCGCCCCCTTTGATCAGGATTCCCCGCCTGGCTCCATTAGCAACTCCAGCCACGATTGCGATGGGCGTGGCTAAAACCAGAGCACAGGGGCAGGCCACAATCAATACACTCAAGGCGCTGGAAACATCCCGGGAAACAAAGTAAACCACGGCTGCAATAATCAATATCGCCGGAGTGACATACTTGGCAAAGCGGTCTGCCGCCCTCACAATGGGTGCCCGGTTTTCTTCGGCTTCTTCTACCAGTCGCATCACCTGACCAAGGGTAGTGCTGCTGCCGACGCGGGTGGTATTGATTTCCAGTGCGCCCAGTTCATTTAGTGTCCCGGCGAAGACTTCGCTCCCTTTGGATTTGGCTATCGGCATGGATTCACCAGTGATGGGGGCTTGATTGACCGAAGCCTGTCCGTTAATGACAATGCCGTCTACAGCCAGCCGCTCACCGGGTTTAATGATCACAATGTCCCCGGGCACAATATCGGCAACCGGTACAGTTATGTCCTGGCCATTGCGTCTTACGGTGGCTTTGACCGGTACCAGCTTCCCCAGGTCCTCCAGGGCCGTCCGGGCTCTCTCAGCGGTGAAATCTTCCAGAACTTTGCCAAAGAGCATCATGAAGGCCACAAAAGCCGCGGCCAAATATTCTCCGTAGATAACGGAGGCGACGATGGCAATGGTCACCAGTTCGTCAACATTAACCTGGCGCTTTAAAATGCCCTTAATGGCCCCGATGGCAATAGTGACACCGCCCACTGCAACCCCGGCGATGGCGAAAGAGGTATGTATCCAGTAGGGTGTTCCGGCCAGACTGAGGATGGCGCTTAAAAGTATTAGAAGAGCGGTGGCGGCCGCAATTATGAATTCCCTGGAAACTAAAACCTGGCGATAGCGTTTAAGAAATCTGAACATTAATAATATCCCCCCTAGGGGGATATTATATTACCATTGTTAATTTGTTTCAACATAGTGTATTCAGTGAAACCAGCATCCGCCATATATCTGACTAATTCGGAATGGGTATTTTCAACATTAATGTGAGTCTTTTAATTGCAGAGTTTGGGCATTCTCTTACTCAGGTGTTGGAAAAAAACCAGAGGAGTTGAACAATATACAACGCGACAAAATTGTCTGATCAGGTTTCTGAAGTGAAATGGAACGGAATATTATTCTTGTCCAAATTATGCTCAGGATGAACAACTTTGAAAAAATCCATTCTGGTTGTAAAAGGTTATTCTGTGGGGCTGAACCCCTCCCCGCCAGATGCTTCGGCCTCGCCAAATCGAGACCTCCAGCATGTAAGCAGAAATGGACCAAACTGAGCTTCGATGCGCTAAGGCATGAGACCCTGTTTTCACACAGTGTTAACGAAAAACCAGGGTATTATCAAAAAATCAGTCTTATCCCAGGCTTGTTACGGAACTTTATTTGGAAAGCAGTGATCCTTTTTCAAAAAGTGATTTTGGACAAGAGTGAATTAGCATATATCGTCAATGATTGTTATAATCATCTTAACAAATAAATCAAGGAGGAGAACATTGAACACGTTAAAATATGCCGACCGCATTATAACCGGCACGGGCTACCAGGCTACCCACGTCATGAAGGTGGACCCGAACCGTCTTAAAGACTTTTTTGCGGTTGACAGCACCTGGTTCTGGAGCAGTGAGCCCAACCAGATTGTGGACGGCACGCGCATCAGTGAAGCCAACCAGGTCATCGGCCTGGTAGGCGCTTTCCCGGCGGAACCCACTAGCCTGGGCGGAGAAATGACAATCTGGGTTGACGGGAAAAAGAATGTGCTTAACAAGAGCAGTTTGATTTATGTTCCAGCCGGTGTGCCTTTTGGCCCGGTCCAGATCAATCACATGGAACATCCCATCAATTACACTTCCATCGGCATCCTTCCGGCTCCCAATGCGAAAAGAGATCCATCCTGGCCCAGATACACCATAGTATCAGAAACCAAAGAGAAAGCGGTGAATCCGCCCATGCCTGTCAAACTCACTTTAAAGGGCTTTCGTCTGCTGCACATGGAAGATGATATCGCCAAAGGCTCTTTCTATGTGGACTATGTCTGGCTGTATGAAGGCTATGGTGGCGCTCCGATGGGAGTACATGACCATCAATGGAGTGAACTCATCGCCATGACCGGTTGTGATCCGGCGAATCCATACGATTTAGGCGGTACTTTCAGTGTTGACCTGGCGGGTGAAACACATTATGTTACCAAAAGCGCACTGGTCTGCATTCCCGCACATGTAATGCACTGCCCCTGGAAGTTCCTGGATGTTAAAAAGCCCACTCTGGCTTTCACCGCCAGCCCGTCCGGTATGTACTACAGTTCTGAAAAGGACAAATGGTAGAGTTAATCAGCGATTGGGGGTGGGCGAAATCTCACCCCCATTTTTACTCGGATTGATTGGGGTGGGTTTCATTTATAATAAAAGTTATTTTGGCGCCAGGAGGTAAAAGCTTTGAAAAATAACGAGACCATCCAATCGATTCTGGCTCGCCGCAGTTACAAGGCTTTCAGAGCTGACCCCATCAGTGATGAAGACCTGGAAACCATACTTGAAGCTGGTAAATATGCCCCCACCGGGATGAACCGGCAAGCATGGCATTTTACGGTGGTTAAAAGCCCGGATGGCAAAGCCATGTTTAAAGCTGCGGCCGCCGAGGCGTTGAAAAGAAGAGGTCCCTTCAGGCCGGGACCCGGGATGCCTCCTCCTCCCCCTCCGGCTCCGGGAATCATCATGCTGCCTGAAGATGAGTTCAGAGGAGCGCCGGTGCTGATTGTTGTTTCAGGGGATGCCGCTCTGGAGACCGCAAGCATTGACTGCGTATGCGCCATGGAAAATATGTTCATCGCCGCCGCTTCACTGGGTATCATGTCCGGCTGGACGCACATGGTGGTGAAAGATCTGCTGTCTGATGCGGAAACCAAAAAGCAGTTCCGTATTCCGCCCGGCTATGAAGTTTACGCGGCGGCCTTTTTCGGTTATCCGCTGGGACGGACCAAAGACCGGGGACTGCGCAAAGAAGGCACGGTGACCTACCTTTAGAGAGTGGTGGAGGACATCCGTAAAAGGTGTTACGACGGACAAGTTCTTTCTTCCGTTTACCTCTTTATGACTGGTACAAAACATAAAGGGCTTTAGCCCCCGTCCCATCCTTATTCGTCGTCCCGATCAAGAGTAAAGGTGTTCCCGGGACTTAAGAATGACAACTCGCCTGTCATGCCGTGGAGTACCAGCGAAGCAACCGGTCTCTTTTTCGCTGTCATGTTGGAGCGAAGCGAAACATCTGGAGGCGGGGAGGAAT
>DATIKD010000345.1:0-3564 GCA_035477965.1 Dehalococcoidales bacterium
AAGATGACCAGAGAATTGATCAGAAAAGATATGAAATAGAAGAAAAATGCATCGATTTGATAGTCACCCAGCAGCCTATTGCCAGTGACATGCGTATTATCATCGCCGTCCTGAATATCATTGTTGACCTTGAACGCATTGGAGATCATGCCGAAGGCACTGCCAAAATTTGCATTTTAATCGGCGATCAACCACCCTTGAAACCTTTAATCGATCTGCCCCGTATGGCTGAAATGACCGGCAGTATGCTGCGCCGTTCGCTGGAAGCCTTCATTAAACACGATGCCGAAACCGCTTCCAAAATTTGTCAGGAAGATGACGCTATCGATAATTTGTACGACCAGGTATTTCGTGAGTTGCTGACTTTCATGGCAGAAGATCCCAGAACTATCACCCGGGCAACCCGGCTGATCTGGGTGGCTCATAACCTGGAACGCAGCGCTGACCGTGTAACTAACATCGGCGAACGGGTGATTTACGTCGTCACCGGCCGGCATGATTGGATGGCGGGATCCAGATATTAGCCTTCAAAGCACAACCCTGAACGGATTAAACCGGAGTAACCCGATGATAAAACTGGTGCTTGTAAGACACGGCGAAAGCGTTTGGAACAAGGATAACCGATTTACCGGCTGGACTGATGTTGACCTGTCTGAGAAAGGCCTGGAAGAATCGGTCAAGGCCGGAATGCTCTTAAAAGCCGAAGGCTACCGCTTTGATATAGCCTACACTTCAGTCCTGAAAAGGGCGATTCGCACTCTCTGGGGAGTGATGGATGCCATGGATTTGATGTGGATTCCGGTAGAACGTTCCTGGAGGTTAAACGAACGGCATTACGGTGCTTTGCAGGGATTGGACAAATCCGAGACGGCGGCCAAATATGGGGAAAAGCAGGTTTTTATCTGGCGGCGCAGCTATGACATCCCGCCGCCTGCTTTGAATATTGAAGATGAACGCTATCCCGGCCGCGACCCCCGCTATGCCGGATTAAAAAAGTCGGAACTACCCCTGACTGAGAGCCTCAAAGATACGGTCGCCCGCTTTATGCCTTACTGGCATCAGACTCTGGCGCCGGTGATAAAATCAGGCAAAAAGGTCATTATTGTGGCTCACGGCAATAGCCTGCGGGCATTAATTAAGTATCTGGATAACGTTTCTGATTCCGATATTACTGAACTAAATATCCCCACCGGCGTGCCTCTGGTTTATGAACTGGACACTGACCTTAAGCCTTTAAAGAATTATTATTTGGGTGATAAGGATGAAATCCGTAAAGCCCAGGAAGCCGTAGCTAAACAGGGTCAGAAAAAGAGTCAGTAATAGACCTTCCTATCCAGGTTTAGGAAAGGATATTTTCATTCAACTTTCTGGATTTTCAACAAATTGGTGGAGCGGGCTACTCCGATGGGTACTCCCCCGGTAATTACGATCAAATCACCCTTTTTAACCAGACCCAGCTTCAAAGCCAGATTGGTGCCCACCGCAAATAAATCATCTACCGAGCTGGGCGAAGCTATTTGAAAGGAATGTACACCCCAGCTCAGAATCAGCCTTCCCGCTGTTTCCTGCACCGGAGTTATGGCGATTATGGGCACACTGGGCCGGTATTTGGAAACACGGCGGGCAGTGGTGCCGGATTGGGTGAAAGCCACCACCGCTTTGGCTTTAAGTTTTAAGGCGCTGTAAACAGCATTATAACTGATCAGTTCATCAGCCTTATTCTCTAAATATTGCCCTCTTTGCAACAGCATCTGTTCAAACGGCAAGTGTTTTTCCGTCTCTTCCGCAATTTTCCGCATCATCTGCACTGCCTGAACCGGATATTTACCGATCGAAGTTTCAGCCGAAAGCATGATAGCATCCGTCCCATCCAGTATGGCATTGGCTACGTCCGTCACCTCTGCCCGCGTAGGGCGGGGAGAATTAACCATGGACTCCAGCATCTGAGTGGCGGTAATAACCGGTTTGCCGGCCCGGTTGCACTTAAGGATAATATCTTTTTGCACCATGGGCACTCGCTGGAGTTCAATTTCCACTCCCAGGTCACCTCTGGCCACCATTATGCCGTCACTGATTGACAGAATTTTATCGAAATTTTTAACCGCCTCTTCACGCTCGATCTTGCAGATGACAGGGATATCAATTTCTTTTTTGGTTAAAATTTCACGCACAGAGAGGATGTTCTCCGGGTGGGTCACAAATGAGAGAGCGATAAAGTCAGGCAGTTGTTCAACCACAAAATCCAGATTGGTCTTCATTCTTTCTGTTATAAAAGGTCCGGAAACTGCCGCACCCGGCACCACCACTCCCCTCCCCTGTGTGACTATTCCTCCGGCAGTTACCGTACAAATTACTTCTTCGCCCCTGACTTCTTTCACTTTGAGCTGGATATTGCCATCATCCACCAGGATTTTACTGCCGGCTTTGACATCTCTGGCCAGAGTGGGGAAATTGATGGAAATATAATTCTCGTCGCCGCAAACCTGACGGTTGGTCAGCGTTACTTCAGCATCTTTCTTTAAAAGCGCGGAGTTGTGTTTCATCTCACCCGTGCGGTATTTGGGACCGGGCAGATCTGCCAGCACTGCCACGCCTTTACCCAGTTTTTCGGCAATATCTCTGACCATACCGATATAGCAGGCGTGTTCTTTCAGAGTGCCATGAGATAGGTTGATGCGGGCCACATTCATCCCGGCCTTAATCAGGCTTTCTATAGTCTCCTGATTGTTGACACCCGGCCCCAGAGTACAAACTATTTTAGTCTTCTGGCTCCAACGCAACGAGAGCCCGCTTTTCTTATCCATTTTTTATTCCAAATCTATATTCAAGACATACCCACAGTAGTTTAACTTACCGGCATTTCAATTTTTGTTCAGGAGCGCCGCGACACCGGGTAGTTCCAGCCCTTCCAGCAACTCCAGTGAAGCGCCTCCGCCAGTAGAAACATGGGTCATTTTGGCCGCCAGTCCCATGTTTTCCACTGATTCAGCGGTTGAACCACCGCCAATAACGGTAGTAGCTTTAACGGAGGCTAAAGTAATGGCCAACTGGCGGTTGCCTTGCGCAAAAGCTTCAATTTCAAAAACACCCATGGGGCCATTCCAAAACGCGGTCTTACTACCTTTGATTTCTTTCACGAAAAGCTCTATTGTCTGCGGGCCGATATCGGCAACAATCCATCCGGCCGGAATATTTTTAATTGAGACTATCCGGTTGGCGGCTCCGGCCTCCAGTTTTTCCGCCGCTACTACATCCAGCGGTGTCAACAGCCGTACTCCCCGGCTGGCTGCTTTCTGAATCATTTCACGGACGTAATCCTGCCGGTCCGCTTCCACCACCGAGCCACCCACATCAATCCCCTGGGCTTTTAAAAAATTAGCTGCCATACCGCCACCGATCAAAAGGGCATCCACCTTTTCCAGGATGTTGCTGATTACCCCCATTTTGTCACTGACCTTGGCGCCGCCCATAATAGAAATAAACGGTTTTTCCGGCCTGGACAGCAACCCGCCCAGAACAACCAGTTCTTTTTCCATCAGGAAACCTGCCACCGCCGGCAGATAC
>DATIKD010000346.1:0-3931 GCA_035477965.1 Dehalococcoidales bacterium
GAGCCGATGACATCTTCTTCCCTGTAACCGGGAAATGCCGCCTCAAAATCCTGCCTCAACCAGCGGGAAGCCAGGCCGATCTGACGGCTGCGGGGGCTGCGTTTCCAGATACCCATCAGCCAGATAAAGTCCATTCCGCAGGAGTTCAGCCTGTCCCATTCAACGCCCGGAACCTGTCCGAGAGTGAGGTTTTTACCATACTTCTCAGAAAGCTCCCATAACCAGGCGGTGGTATTGATTTCATAAAGGGCGGGGTTGTCCCGCTTCCAAAATTTTGCCGGCATACGGTTATCTTACATGGGCGAATGACCTTAAAGCAAACCACCGGAAATTATAACCGGCGGCTTGAATTATCCACAATTATCAAGTATTTTATATTGTTTTAATATAGAATGTTATAAGGGGAGGTGGAAAGTGGTGTTTAAGGAAGATAAAATCACCAATCTCATTATGGAAGAGCAGCGTCAGTGGCAGCTCCTGGTAGCCGCGCTGGATGCTCATTCCGGCCGAGAACACCGTCATACATCCGGCCAACTGTGCAGCAGCAAGGACGTTTATGCCCACCTGGCGGCCTGGTTGGAATTTGCCAATCAAAAATTACTTAACTACATTCGCGGATACGGTATCATGAATCAGGAAACCAGTGTTGATGAGTCCACCTCAATCTGGAGAAATCGAGATAGTCAGATTAGTTTAACCGCCGCCCGCCAGAAAGCTCATCAGATCTTTGCTGAGAGGATTAAAATCCTGCGTTCAATACCACCTGAAAAATGGGATTTCAAATTGGAAAAACTGGTGGCCTGTGACGGAGCGGAACACTACTCCTCTCACCGCAACTATATACATGCTTGAATTGCAATTCCCGCAAACCCCCACCCCGCCCCGCATATTTTCAACCTATCCGGATACCCGGTTTATATTTGAAAAAATCGGCCAGCAGTGCGGTGATTTCGCGCGGATTGGCCACTGCAGTTTCAAAAATACCGCCCTCCAGTGACACTATCCAGGCCTGAGGATGGTTTTTTTGCAGATATGCCAGATTATGCTTCAGAGGCACCTCGCGCAGATTGGTTTTACTGCCGTAAAGATATAGAATGGGGCATTTGACGGCTTTGGCTTCCTCTTCCAGGTTCAGGTTTTTGACAACATCCTGTTTTGTCTGGGAATTTGAATCGTGATCAGGCGGCGCCGGCCCTATCCCGATGTACCCCGCCAGGCTGACCAGCCTTTCAACCAGGTTGGCATAACGCGCCGCCAGATTGAAGGCTACCGCACTCCCGGTATGGCCGCTTATCAGGTTTACCTTTCCCAGCTTCAACTGGTCAATCAGCGCGGCAATTAAGTCCGCCTGCCGGCGGATGCTTTCTTCCACTTTTCCGGCATGATTCAGGTCCTTTAAATCCAGAGCATCCAGAGCCATCAGATGATAGTTCTTTTCCAGCGCGGGAAACAAACGATTCCAGATACGAAAAGAACTGCGGGACCCGGGAATCCAGATGACCGGCTCACCCTGACCGGCATCAACATAATGGATTCGATCCCGGCGAATCAGCACAAATTTGTCCCTACCGTAGCGAGACTTACGGAAAAATCGCGGGTTATTAACCTGCAGGGGTCTTTGCGAGTTCAACTTTAACTCCGGTGCAAAATAATATGTTGAGAGCCTGATATCAATACCTGAGCCTGACCGGTCAGGCCTTTTGCTGTGGCCTGCCCCCGGGTGTTAAAACTCAGTTAAATATGCCTCCAGCTTCATTTTTAGTAGTTTCTGGTGTATATCATAAGCCCTGACGTCATCCCGCAGTGCAGTGTACAGGGTCGGCCCTGAGCCGGCCAGATGGACCTCAACCGCGCCGGCTTCCTCAAACTTTTTCTTATATTCACTCAATGCCGTGAAAAACTGTAAACCCACTGAGTCAAAAACATTATACAGCTTGAGACCAGGGGCTGCAGCCCTGCCTTCCAGCATATTGATAAAATCACGGGTATGCTGGCCTGAAGAATAATGGCGCACGGTGAGCTGGGAATACATCAGTTGAGTTTTATTTTCCGGCCGCTGCAAGGGCGGCACCAGTAAAATAACAGACATATGCGGCATGGGTTTCAGAGGACGGATTATTTCTCCCCTCCCCTCTAACAGCAGCGTGCCGCCATAAAGAAACAGCGACACATCTGAACCTAACTGAGCGCCATAAGCCAGCAAGTCACGCTGAGACAACTTCAGATTCCAGAGCAGGCCCAGGCCGCGCAGGATGGCGGCAGCATCACTGCTGTCTCCGCCCAGTCCGGAGGAAAGCGGAATTCGTTTCTCTATCTCTATCAGAGCGCCCTGATTGCCGGCGGCACTATTGCGCAGCAAACTGACCGTTTTGTTTACCAGGCTTTTATTCAGTGACCAGGCGGGTAGATTGCACTTAATCTCCAGCCTGGGACTGGCCGTGATTTTAATTTTATCGCCGTAACTGAGAGTTTGCACAACACTGCGGATTTCATGAAATCCGTCCGGCCGCTTCTTGATCACTTCCAGCGTCAGGTTGATTTTGGCAGGTGCCGTCACAATCATCAATTCTTTTCCTCAAAAAATACTTTTGTCAGTCTGGCCCACTCTTCCAGGGTAAGAGTTTCAGCTCTTTTTTGCGGCTCCACTCCGGCTTTCTGCATCAAGGACAAGACTTCCGCTCTGGGAATAGCCAGTCCTTGAGACAGAGCGTTGGCTACCTGTTTACGGGCGGCACAAAAACCGGCCCTGACGGTTTTAAAAAAATCCGCCTCAGACGCTACCGGCACTGCCGGGCCAGGATACATTTCTATTTTCAGTATAGCTGAATCCACCCTGGGCGCCGGGTAAAAATTACCAGCCGGCACAATATCCACAATCCGGGGCCGGCCAAAAAACTGGATGCTGACAGCCAGAATGCTTAAATCTCCGGGTGCGGCGACTATATTCCTGGCCACTTCCTTTTGCACCATGATCACCATCAGGTCGGGCTTCAACTCAGCCTCGCAAAAACGGCGGATAACTGCCTGAGTTATATAGTAAGGCAGGTTGGCCACCACTTTATAATGGTAGGGCCGGGGAATGGAGGATGAAAAACGGAAGGACTCCTGCCGGACCAATTCAGCGGGTTCAATGTCTAGAATATCTTGCTGGACCAATGACAAATTAGGCGGGGAGCCCAGAGTTTTATTCAACAGTTCTACCATGCGGCGGTCAACTTCAACCGCAATTACGTGCCCGCTAAGAGCTATCAACTGGCGCGTTAGTACTCCCAGCCCGGGGCCGACTTCAAAAACAAGATCCCGTTCGGTGAGGTCGGAAGCGCGGGTTATTTTATCCAGAACAGCCGGATTTATCAGGAAATTCTGCCCCAGGCTTTTTTTAGCCTGTACCTGATTCTGCCGGAGCAGTTCTTTGGCCTGGGCCAGGAGGGATTTTTCCTGTGGAACAGATTCAGTCAATTAAACGTTCCCTTTTATTGTAAATGCCGCTCAGGGTGCCGGCAAACCCCGGAGGAGAGTGGTGTTCAACCCACCCGATTTTAACATGAAAAGGAGGCTGTGCCCTCGCCTTTGTTCCCGCACCCCGGCTTGCCCGCACCAGCCTGCTCAGGCCAGGTATTCCTGCGGCACCCAGAGACATCTATTTACCGGTGCTTCCTTTCGGACCTGGCGGATTTCATAGCGCTCTGCCGCGCAGGGCCCAGCCTTCAACGCCACTTAATTCAGGCAGTCCCGCGGATAGAAGGACCGCTGGCAAGAAATCAACCCTGCTAAAGCGGATTGCAGGTACAGGGCACCGCTAGTTCCCCGTCTATCACAGCCTCATCTGTCATGCTAAACTCTAAGACCGTCTTTGTCAAGGAAAATGCCCGAAAATTGTTATTGTTATACGATTATGTCAGTAGTTAACTGTTAAGGGAAAATGTCAGTA
>DATIKD010000347.1:0-8852 GCA_035477965.1 Dehalococcoidales bacterium
AAAAATGGAAGACCCGCTCTTCGCGCTGGGTTACAAGGATTTCAACCCCGTTTCAGTGGATAGTGATATTATCGCCCTTCAGCACGGCGTGGAAAGAGCCGAGCAGGACGAGTGGGCCGCCCGCTCTCACACCAAATACGGCGAAGCCTGGAAAGCCGGCAAATTCAAAGATGAAATCCTGCCTGTGCCGATCCCACAGGAAAAAGGCGATCCCAAAGTTCTGGATATTGACGAACAATACCGCGCCGGGACCACAGTTGAAGGCCTGGCCAAACTGAAAACAGTTTATAATACCAAGACCATTACCGCCGGCAATGCGCCCGGTTTGAATGACGGCGCTACCGCCATCCTGTTAATGACCCGCCAGAAGGCCACTGAATTGGGCCTGAAACCCCTGGCCACCATCGTTACCAGTGTTCACTTTGCCATGAATGCCTCCCGCATGCCCGAAGCCCCCGGCTATGGTATGCAGATGGCCCTCAAGAAAGCCGGACTGACCCTGGAAGATATGAAAGTAATGGAAATCAACGAAGCTTTTGCCTGCGTCCCGCTGGTTTCTCTGCGTATCCTGGCCGGTGGTGATAATGAGAAAGCCAGATTAGCCCAGTTGAAAGAGAAGACCAATGTCAACGGTTCTGCCGTAGCCATCGGTCATCCCAACACTGCTTCAGGCGCCAGAATTGTGATGAACCTGATGTATGAACTGCACCGTCTGGGCGGCGGTTATGCCATCGGATCACTGTGCGGCGGTCTGGCCCAGGCTGAAGTCTGCATCATTAAAGTTGAATAGAAACCACACTTGTCCAGTTTCGTAGTCATGGTGGAGGCCTCGCCCTTTTGGTTGTCTTGTTGAAGGACCGAAAAGCGAGGCCAAAACATCTGGTCTCTTTTTGGTTGTCATCCTGGAAGCCTCGAACGGCGAGGCTGAAGGATCCGGATGAGGGGTGGTCAGTGGTTTGTCATGTTGGAAGCCTCGAATGGCGAGGCTGAAGGTTCTGGATGAGGGGCGGCAGTCGGTATTGACTGGCTCGTAAAGACCCCTCTCCGCCGGATTCTTCGCCCCGCTCAGGAGTGAAGGAGTTCTCGGGGCTCCAGAATGAAAGGTTTGGGATAGGATTCCCTGCGTCGTTGTCATCCTGGAAGCCTCGAGTGGCGAGGCTGAAGGATCTGGGGTGGGGTATAACCCCGAGGGATAACCTTTTACCTCCAGCATGGAAGATAATAAAAAAACCCCTGCACCGTTGGGTGCAGGGGTTTTTGGTTAGAAAAGCTCTTACTTTAAGGGTCTTAAAATAGCCCGGCAGGGTCCGGCGTCACCCTTCCACATCAGAAGCGGCAGGCAAAGGAGCTCATATTCTCCCGCCGGCACACCGTCCATAGCCAGGTCTTCCAGGATATAAACCCCGGCCGCCAGCAGAGTGCGGTGAGTGCGATTAATATTTTCCGGCTCCTTAAAGTGCCCGATGGTGATATTATCCAGCCCGAAAAGGATGATGCCTTTCTGCACCAGGTATTCGGCCGCATCCCCATCCAGGTAGACATAATCATCAATAAATTTTTCACTGGTATAGGCAAGCGGCGAATTGCGAGTTTTAAAAAGCAGGCGCTCGCCTTTTCGGATCTTATAGGGCTCCAGTTCAGCGACTTTTATTTTTTCGCGGTCCTTGATTTCAATAACCCGGCAGGGGCCGATGGTGGCCTCCAGCGGCATGTCGGATATGGTTGAACCGCCGGGAATGAAATGCAGCGGGGCATCAATATGGGTGCCCGTATGAGAGATGATTTCCAGCATGGACATAGTTACTTTTGCGCCCATTTCCACATCGTGATAGCGGTAAATTTTGGGTGGAACCGGATCAGTGGGAAAATAAACCATCCCCTGTTTTAAAGGTACTGAAATGTCATACCAGCCAGGTGGAACTTTAACAGCCATATATGCCCTCCCGTTTTTTTTGATTTCCTAAAGCATAGTTGAATGATGGCCTTCAGTCAAGTATAACCTTTCGGATTGAGCATTGATTATCCGCTAGAAAATATCCCCGGGACCGCCTTGATTTTAGGGGGAAGCGTTTCCCGTTTTTAAACGGCGGTTTGAGGCCGGCGGGTATTGCGGCCAGAGAAAACGGCCGGCTGAAGGAGCCGACCGTTGATGTCGCAGGGTATAACAATTTGGGCTGACAGGTCGCCCGGTTAGAAAATATCGGTACAGGCAGGACGGAAGGTGGTCCTCATTACCCTGTCCCAGGTTTCCAGTGCGGACGGTTCGTTCGCTTCCAGACGTCCCATGGCGGCGGCCTGCGAGGCATTGATTTGCCCGAAGAAAAGCATGGCCAGGGTTGAAACCGGAAGAGTGATTTGCGTCTTCCCTCGGGTTCGCTTGAGGCTGTTGCTGGAATGCGAGGCGGTGAATTTCCAGGCTCCCTGGTTCCAATCGCACAAATCATCGATCAGTGTAAAACTTAACTCGCCTTCCACCGGGTAGCGGCGCTGGGGCAGGGCTTTTTCCACATCCACTATCCGGCCTAACAAACCGTCCGCCGAAGTAAGGTTCAGTTTGCGCGGTTCCATCAGCAGATGAGGCAGTGGATCATCAGGCGGGACCTTGCCCCAATCCAGGCGGATGATGATATCCATATTGGCAAAATAACCCCAAATGGCCTGGTAAGCGCCGGGAGTCAGATAGGCCATGTCCGATATCATGATACGCTGTCCCAGGGGATTGCCGCCGCTGATATCTCTGACCGTGCTGTATATAACATATCCCAGCTCTTTCCCGGATTCGCTGTAAATTAGCTTTATGGGAGTGGCCGGGGGCATGACTTTCAGGACCGTCATATTGCCGGGGGCGTTTTCCATGCCTGGCCCGCGCTTTAGCAGGCCGGTCTTGTTGCGGGCAAAACGGTTATAAATATCAACCATCGAGGGCACATCCGAATCCGCCGCTTCGCGTAACTGGCCTGAGACCGGCAGTTCGCGCGTAAATTTGATGTATTGCGGTTCAACTGAGTAGGTGTTGCGGGTGGAAACCACCGCATACCCGTAACGTTGATAAATCGAGGCCATAGAGGCCTGCAGGGCCACGATGGAAGGTCCACCGGATGCCTTCAGCGCTTTGAAATGAGCTTCCGTGATTTTCCGCAGGAAGTTGCGCCGGCGGAAGAGAGGATGAGTGGCTACCCAGGTAACGCCTCCCACCGGGATGGCGGTACCATCAAAATACATCTCCAGCGGCCAGGCGGCATAGGAGGTGGCCAGTTTTCCGTTACTGAAAGCGCACAGAGTCCATTCCGGCTTCAAATTGACTTTAAATTCCGGCGGTAGACCAAAACCCAGGCGGACCACCACCAGGAAATCATCCAGTTCCGAAGGCAGAATCGGGCGAATATCAGGTTCCATTTTGACTCCTTTAAATACCCTATTTCTTAAGAGCAGGCATAAAAGCATTATATCAGATCAGTCTGGTCTAAAAATAGAATTTCCCTTTGGGTGTCATCCTGGAAGCCTCGAATGGCGAGGCTGAAGGATCCGGAGGAGGGGTATAACCCCTAGAATTAACCTTTGGGCCGTTTCCGGCGAATTAAAAACGTCATCAAAATAAATTTATGCCACACATAAGACAGGCTTATTCCAGGGAAAGGTTTACCCGGCTCCACGGCCGGAAGGGTGGCTCAGTATACACCGAAAGACCTGCTCCCATCACCGAAGGTGTAGCTCAGAACGAAAGAAACATCTATTGTTATCCATGAGTACCGTGTAGTTCTGCAGAGCTTGATCAACAAAGTAACCATGGCCTGTTATATGGCGGTGGCCGGAAAGAATCAAAAATATATCGTCGATCTTTTAGTGAGAGTGGTGATCGAAAGCGAACTAGAAGGTTAATCTAAACGGGAGCGGAGTTCCCGGACTCCAATCCGGGTGTATAAATCAAGTTGTCGGGATGTAATGAGAAGTTGGGCTAGTGGCTGTTACATAACCGAGCGGCTACATAATGTGCAATGGGCGGATTGCTTCCGTTCTCAAGTGTAAGCGTTGCTACACGGGTCAATATTGCCATTTTGCTTGACAACCATATACCTGTAAGTATATTCTAATGACATGAATGAAAATTTAAACCTTTTATCTCTTGATTGTTTGCGCTGTGAGCATGTTTGGTATCCAAATCGTCCCTTGAAGCCAAAGGTTTGCCCAAAATGCAAATCCCCATATTGGAATAGACCCAAAGGTTATCAAACAAAAAAAATAACTCAAAATATTTACCCTAAAATTATTGATAGTGATGCTTCCAGAGTGAAAGAAACTCAGGTAACATATAACGTTCCATACTACGAAAAGAACGGCATTGTTATTTTCAATGAAGACTTTTTAACTACCCATTCCATATCAGATAATTCAGTCGACTTAATTATCACATCTCCGCCCTATAACGTTGATATTCATTATAATTTACATGCTGATAATTTAACCTATGATGATTATTTAGAGTTTACTTATAAGTGGATAAAAAAATGTTTTGAATTAGCTAAAACAGAGGGACGTTTTCTATTGAATATTCCTTTGGATAAAAACAAGGATGGTCAGAAATCAGTAGGAGCAGACATCACTAAAATTGCCAAAGATATTGGCTGGAAATATCATTCAACAATTATTTGGAATGAGGGGAATATTTCTCGACGCACGGCTTGGGGTTCATTCATGTCAGCTTCTGCTCCATACGTTATCGCACCAGTTGAGTTGATTTTGATTCTGTATAAAAATAGCTGGAAAAAAACGCAAGGCAGTAAAATCAACGATATTACAAAACAGGAGTTTATGGACTGGACAAATGGTTTTTGGACATTTTCCGGTCAAAGCAAAAAGGGAGCAGGAGGTCATCCTGCACCTTTTCCGATCGAACTACCAAAACGATGTATCAAGTTGTTCAGTTATGTTGGCGATACAGTGTTAGACCCATTTCTTGGAAGCGGAACAACACTAGTTGCTTCATGCTTGCTTAACAGAAACGGTATCGGTGTAGATATTGACAAAGATTACTGTAACATAGCGATTAAAAGACTTGAACAAGAAGCAAAAATAAATCAACCGAGTCTAATGAAGTAGAGCATGGATAATAATATCTCACAAAAAGATTTACTAATTGAATTTTTCAAAAATAATCCTAACAGAGATATTAAACACCCTGAAGTAGTTGATAGGGTTGTATCGGATTATAAGGAAAAAACCAAAAAAGTTTTTCGTGACCCCGATAGGGCTATTCGTCAGCTATCACAAACCGGATTTCTTATTAAAATTGCAAAGGGAGTATACAGATATGACCCCGAAAAAGCATATAATAGGGATTTGGTTGCTTTTACTCTTGCCCAAAGAGAAGCCATACTTAAAAGAGATGGTTATAAATGCGTGATTTGCGGAAAAGGCAGAAAGGATGGCGTTGAATTACATGTTGACCATATTAAGGCTAAAGATTTAGGTGGAGAGGCAAAAATTGAAAATGGGCAGACATTATGCGCTCAACACAATTTTATTAAGAAAAATTTTAAACAAACCGAAACAGGCAAGAAAATGTTTATTCGCCTCTATGATTTAGCAAAAAGTGAAAATAACGAAGATTTGAAAAATTTTTGCATCGATATTCTAGAAACATATGAGAGACACGATATAAACGGACATGTTGTCTGGAAAAAATAAAACCATAGGCAATTACCAAGCAGGCGAACCATGAAAACAGCCAATTTTCGCCGAGTAAGTACAGACGGTCAGATTTGTGAGCATAAGCCTTAAAACACAGTTTGAAGCCAGTCAGAACTTTATGAAGAGTTTATGGTACGAATTAGCTCACAGTTTTGTTGTATCGTTTAGGTACTCATCCGACCGCCCATGACTCAATAAACTAAAGAGTAATTACTATAGGGTAGTTGATTGTCTTGTCGTCTACCACTTCGACCCTTTATTCAGAGACCCCCATCACGGGGAAGAACTCAACATCCTGTTCCATGAACACGACTTATTTTTGAAGTAGTAACTGAGCTAATTAAAAAACAGAAAAAGGAAAGCTAAACAGTTCATTTTTGGCTATGCTTCCTGACTTCTATCACCTATAAAGAATTAGCTTCAAAAGTTAGTTTTTGGGGGCACTAAGGACTTTATGTAATAATTGTTTAATGAGAATTCGGATTGTTCATACAGCCTCCGGTAAATATGCGGTACAGGTAGTCTCTAAACTCTATGGCAAACTGACTGTTCATAAACATGTTGGTACGTATTCCAATGAAGCAGAAAAGCACCAACTCTATAAGCAAGCCAAAGACTACATCGCCGAAACCACTCATTAAGGTAATTTGCTAGAGATATTAGGTTCCTGGAGACCGTCCGAGGTAGCGATCACCGAAAGTCGCCCTTTACTGGTATATCATCTCTTAGCAGGAGTGTATGACCAACTGGGATTGAATAAATATCCCGATTCATTGGTTAAAGACCTTGTAGTGGCGCGTATCTATCGTCCGGCTTCCAAACGTGAAATCCAGGAAATCCTATCCGACCAGTTTGATCGTCCATGGTCACTTATCACTATCTACCGACACTTGAAAAAAGCTATCGATTCAGGATTGAAAGATACTTTTCAAAAGCTCTCATAGATTTTGCTAGAGAAAAACTACCTGATTCTCTTCATTTGGTCTTCTATGATGTGACTACCCTCTACTTTGAAAGCACCCTCAGAGAGGGTCTTCGAGATTTTGGCTTTTCTAAAGACCATCGGTCCCAGGAAACTCAGATTGTGGTAGGTTTGGTAGTTAACCGCCAAGGCTTCCCTATATATTTTGATGTTTTTCGCGGCAACACATTTGAAGGACATACCCTGTCTTCGATTGTCCAGAATATCCAGAAGTGTCTGGGGAATCCAGATCTGGTTGTGGTCGCTGATGTGGCAAGGCTCAGTCAAAAGAATATTGATCGGTTAACCCAGGATAAAATCAGTTTTAGTCTCTTTATTCCATCAATACAGAGTCAGAAAAGGCGGTTTCGGGAGCCTGTTTTTGGCGAAAAGGAAATCTCCGCTTTGTTAAAAACGTTAATTCTGGTTTCGATAATCAATATGGAGAGGAATTGATATTATTATCGATATGGGACCCACAATCCCCCCTCCGCTTTTATCGCCTTTACTTCCAATTCCGACTCCAATTTCAAGGTTCTCAGGTAGTTTTTGTTCCTGAGATGCCGGTTCCAATTGTAATATAACATTACCTCCGCCGCCTCCCGTTTGAGGGGTTCGCAGGTAAGTACTGATGCATATCATTGCCTTTGTTGAGCCGCCTTCGTTCCATATTGAAGCATATTTTTCCGGGTGAGGATTACCCTGCGGATAATCGGTATCAAAATTGGTTACTTTCCATTCTTGGGGAGTATAAAACGTTACTCCTCCCCAATCATCAGGATCGATTTCGATCGATGCTAAAATCTTAACTGAACGTTTATCAGATTTCTTAATATCCCCTTCTACGAAGATGGTACCCTTAGCCGATGTTCGTAATCCCACGGTTTGGGCATTGAGATCGAAATGCCTGAAATTGATAACGCTGGAATTAACTCTGGAATTAGACGATTGTGTGTTGGAGCAGGACATGGCTGCGAAAAGGATAAGCAGACCAGTGATAATTATTGAGTATTTAGTCAAAGATCTTTGGTAGAAATTCATCTTCTAGCCTCAACTGTTTTAGTTTTGAGTAATTTGGGTACCGTATGTGCGAAATAAATCACTGTTTCTCCCGAATTCAACAGCCTATATGTATTACCTTTTCCGCCTAAAGCTACATGATCTCCTGATTTAACAGTCGCCAAGAAGGAACGGAATTAGCTGGAGATGTATCCGGTTTGGGGAGAAAAATATTTGGGTGGTTCCTGGATAAATCAGCAGAGTCAATGGTAGGTGAATAACCCAAAATAACTAACGGATTGGGGAATGATTGAAGAATAAGCAGGAAAACCAAGATAATGCCGGGCCAAATAGTTTTCTTCGAGCCGAAGGGAAACCGCAAAAGGCTTTTCATGATATATCCTCTCTGAAGGTTGCGCGGCTATCCGGTTCATCTCAGAAGGCAATATTGAGAGCCGCCTCACCAGAATAATTCACTTCCTCCGATCTTATATTTCTATTTCCCCTGAATTTCAACAGTATTACACTCTACGTCATTACCTGGTCGTAATCTTATCCGTTATTACTATTCACCATAGCTAACAAGGTATCACGGTCTTGTGCAGAAAACAGTCAACGGACACTCTACCTCAGGATACCATATATCTATTAAGGCCAAGTTAAGCCGGTACTAAATTTTTGTTAACTTTTTATAGTAATTGTGAAAATCGGTAATTCATGTCTTCACTCATATAAAAATGTTAATGAATGTGGCAGGGTTCACTCAGATAAGAATGTTACGCGGGGGGAGTAGAATACCGCAAAGGGGGGCTCTTATCCCAAACCTGTCTTTCTGGAGCCCCGAGAACGCCTGCATACCTGAGCGGGGCGAAGAATCCGGAGGGGAGGGGGACTCAATAACTGGGGCTAATTTGACACGAACGCAGGAAGGGAACGGATTACCACCCCTCGTCCAGATCCTTCAGCCTCGCCGATCGAGGCTTCCAGGATGACAGGAAAAGGGCCTCTGGCGTGACAGGAAAAGGGACTCTGGAATGACAACGAAATGGCTTCCAGGATGACAACGAAAGGGGCCTTTACGAGGCCTGAATGAGGATGATTCCGCCCCGCCGCCAGACGTTTCGCTTCGCTCCAACATGACAGCCGAAAAGGGGGTTGGTTCCCGCCGCCCCAGATCCTTCAGCCTCGCCGATCGAGGCTTCCA
>DATIKD010000348.1:0-8508 GCA_035477965.1 Dehalococcoidales bacterium
ATTAAAGGTATGTCTTACATCGTTTGGAGCCGTAGATGCCGCAAATGCAAGGGCCAATTATTTTTAGATGAATGTGAAGATGGATATGAACTGGTCTGTATCCAGTGCGGACATAGTGAAATAATTGTCGATAGTGAATTGGTTAAACTGCTTAGTGCAATTCACTCTTTGCCCAAAAAGAATACTCCCGGTGCTAAAACACAAACTCAGAAAGAATCCTTAAGGACTCACTGATTGAAGAAACCGGCGTTAGCTAACAGTAAGGTTTTTACCATAGCTCTGGTGTTGATGCTGTTTTTAACCAGCCTGGCTGGCTGCAGCAGCTCAGATTCAAGCCCGGCTTCTTCAACCGCGCCTTCTGCAACCCAGGGGGCTTCATCTCCGGCCGCCACAAACAGGACCTCTGCACCGGCCACCAGTAAAGTGTCTGCGGCATCTCCGGCCGCTAAAACCGGCACAACCACCGCCGCTAAAGCCGCCAGCCCTACTGCCATACCCAAATTGAATGATATAGCTTACACTTTGAGTCTGGATCCCGGGCAGGAATACAGTGGTGCTTCCACGCCTGTATATTTACGAGCCAATCAGATTTTACGCATGAACTGGCAGGTGGTCAAAGGGGGTAATCATTTTCATCTAACCTTCAACCTGCCCAACGCAAAACAAATGGCGGTCAGGAATAATGGTACGCTGGCAGAATATGGATCAGCCGGCATAATTCCGGAAGACCTAACCAAAAACGGCAGCCTGGTTATTCGCCCCGCAGATAATGATTGGGATGAAGGTTACTATATTTTCTTCCCGCATATTTTAGCCGGGGATACCGCAGTTACCATCAAACTTATTTACTGGATTGAAGGTTAATTTTACTCCGCAGTCATTAGCCCCTTTCGGCTTTTGTTTCTGGCATTATCCGGAATCAAGTATATCAAGGGGATAAGTAAGAGCAACATGACACCGTAAAATATCGCAATATGCTGTAAACCCAGCGCCTTGTCCTGATAGAAACTCAATGTCAGCACTACGCCCGCAGTTCCCAATATACCGCCTGAGATACGGAACATACCTCGCATCCCCGTCACCGAAGCCACTTTATCCGGAACCAAATCCAGAATAGCATTATTGGCAGCCGGATTGGCAATTCCCATCCCTATTCCTCCCAGTGCCATAATCATCATCATTAAAACCATATCCGGTAGAACTTGTCCGGCCAGTGTCATATTTTTAAAACCCTGCCCTAAAATAAAAAGACTGGCGGCTGACAGTACTGTTCCAGTAATCATGGGTAAACGATATCTGAATTTGATGAGCAGGAAACTGCACAACGCCGCCATTACCACCATTGCGATGGAGCGCGGAGTCAATACCAGACCGGTTTGAGCCGCCGTCATATCATAATATAGCGCAGAGTAATAGGGAATAAAGGCAAAGATCCCAAAAACTACTGCTCCGTAAACAAAATTATATAAATTGGCGGCAAAGAACGGACGCCACCTGAGCAGTTGTAAATCAATCATCGGATTGACGGCTCTGTTCTCATGGCGATAAAACAGGAACAATAAGACAATGCCCGCTGATAGCAAAATCCAGGTGATGAGGCCGGAAGATTGCGGATTATTGGCCCAGTGAGTAACCGCATAAAGAATAGCAATTATGGCTCCGGCAAATAATCCCGCGCCCTTAAAATCTATCCCTCTGCGAGTAGCACTAATTTTGCCTTTGGGAAAAATGATATAGCCCAATATTATCAATAGAATACCAATAGGGACGTTAATATAAAAAGTCCACCGCCAGGACAGAGAGTCGACCAAAAACCCACCCAGATTCGGCCCAATTATACCCCCAATTGGAAAAATGCTGGCGAACAGTCCGATATAGGTCGCTCTGCGTTCCCCAAAAGCATCACTGATAATACCGGTAGCCGAAGGTAAAAAAGCTCCGCCGCTTAAACCCTGGAGAACCCGGAATATAATCAACACATAAATATTGGGGGCAAATCCAGCCGCCAGAGAACTTAAAGTGAAAATTATTGCCGCGATTAAAAACAACCTTTTTCGGCCCCAGTCATCGCTTAATTTCCCGATAATAGGCATCATGATGCATTGGGATAACTGAGCGCCGGTCATTATCCAGCTTGTCCAGGCCAGGCTGGTATTCAGATCGCGCATGATATGCGGCAGGCTGACTGCCACAATCGACATGTCTATTGAAGCCATTAACAAGGCCAGACTGACGACTACAAATGTGGTGATAGCTCTCCGGTAAGATAAAGTCGGAGCAGACAGGTCATGAGAATTCAATTTCAGTCCTTTGATTTGAGACTAATGCTCTCGGGGAAGATTCAGGGTTGTTCATATGTGACCTGTTTGACCACATTTGATAAAGTGGTGAAGCCGTTCAGAATAGTTTGCAGGTCACCTTTTTCCATATTGCTTAATATGCCCGACATGCGGTTTACCCTGTGCTCGCGCAGATTTGCAATCAGTTTACTGCCTCTGGGAGTCAACTTGAGCATTAACATACGACGGTCCTGCGGATTCTCTACCCGTAACACTAAATCCTGTTCGGATAAACGGTCGATTATTCCGGTAACATTGGAGGGTGTCACTTTCAGCGCCTTGGCCAGAAGGCGGAAATTGACTTCACTATGGTTAGCAATATAAAAGAGGCTCTTAACCTGAGCGATAGTCAAATTCAGGTCCATCCAGGCATCAGGCTCATCCTGAAGCATAAACCGGATAATTAACCTGTGACTTTCAATGATGTTGTTAATTAGCTCAGACTTTTCCATTACACCACCTTCTTTTCTTCCTCAATGTTATGCGCATATATTAAAGGTCATATTGATAATATTTATATATTTAATATTCGATGTATTTGCAAATATTATGAATATCGCAGGCCATCTTGTCAAACTCGAATATTATGCATCCCATGTATTATCAACACAGGCCGACATTGAACCTTTCCAGAGCGAGGATTATACTATTACCAGAACAGATGTTTGGGAGTTTTTATGCCCGGTTTTGAAATAGTCTCCGATTTCCGCATGACCGGTGACCAGCCTCAGGCGGTGGAAAATCTGGTGAAAGGCTTAAAAGCCGGATATAAATATCAAACCTTACTGGGGGTCACCGGCAGTGGTAAGACCTTCACTATGGCCAATATAGTTGAAAAAATGCAGCGTCCCACCCTGGTGATGTGCCATAACAAGACCCTGGCGGCACAGCTTTATTCCGAATTTAAAGAGTTTTTCCCCCACAATGCCGTGGAATATTTTGTCAGCTATTATGATTATTATCAACCTGAAGCTTATATCCCGCGGACCGATACTTATATCGAAAAGGAAATAGAAATAAATGAAGAGATAGATAAACTGAGACATGCCGCTACCAAAGCTCTTTTTTCGCGCCGGGACACTTTGATAGTTGCTTCCGTTTCATGCATCTATGGTCTGGGAGAACCCGAGGAATACCGTAACTTCATTCTCACTTTCAACAAAAATGAAAATTTGCTGATGTCTACCGTATTGCGCCGCCTGGTGGATATGCAGTACCAGCGTAATGATATTGATTTCTCCCGGGGCAAATTCCGTGTCAGAGGAGACACCCTGGAAATTCACCCGGCATATGAAGAAATTGCCGTACGGATCGAGTTTTTCGGTGATACTGTCGATCGCATAGTTACTATTGATCCGTTAACCGGTGAATTGCTGGGTGAAAATGACAGCCTGGATATTTACCCCGCCAAACATTTCGTGACTTCTCAAGAGAAACTGCTGCTGGCGTTAGATACTATCAAACAGGAACTCGCACAGCGTCTTTCTGAATTGAGAAGTGAGAACAAACTGCTGGAAGCCGCCCGCCTGGAACAGCGCACTAATTATGACCTCGAAATGTTGAGAGAAGCCGGATACTGCACCGCGGTAGAAAACTATTCCCGTCATTTGGCTCAGCGGCCGGCCGGCAGTACACCCTGGACTCTCCTGGATTATTTTCCAGACGATTACCTGCTTTTTATGGATGAGTCACATATGTCTTTGCCACAGGTCCGTGGAATGTTCGGCGGCGACCGCTCCCGCAAAGAGGTCCTGGTAGATTACGGTTTTCGACTTCCTTCAGCGCTGGATAACCGGCCCCTTAATTTTGATGAATTCTCTGCCCGCATCAATCAGGCTGTCTTTACCTCTGCCACGCCGGCCGTGTGGGAAACTACCCATAGCCTCCAGATCGTTGAGCAGGTAGTTCGTCCAACCGGTCTTCTGGAACCCACTATCGAAGTCAAACCCACTAAAGGTCAAATCGACGATTTGCTTTATCGAATAAAAGAGCGTGTCAAACTGAAGCAACGCTGTCTGGTTACTACTCTAACCAAACGAATGGCCGAGGAACTGGCCGACTATCTTCTGGAAGCGGGAATAAAGTCTCACTACCTTCACTCTGAAGTGGACACACTGGAAAGGGTGGAAATACTGCGAGATTTGCGCCTGGGAGTGTATGATGTGGTGGTGGGCATAAACCTGCTCAGGGAAGGCCTGGACTTGCCAGAGGTGAGTCTGGTGGCTATTCTGGATGCTGACAAAGAAGGATACCTGCGTTCTAAGGGAGCACTGATTCAGACCATGGGGCGGGCTGCCAGACATATTGAAGGTCACGTTATAATGTACGCCGATAAGGTTACCCTTTCTATGCATGAAGCCATGGAAGAAACCCAGCGGCGCCGCAAAATCCAGGAAGAATATAACCAGTTGCACGGTATCACCCCTACCAGTATCAGCAAAGCAGTCAAAGACCTTACCGAACGAGTGGCCGCCACAGTAGCGGAAGAGCGCGCCGGCTATAATGCTGCAACTTCCGCTCCTCTATTTTCAACCCGGGAAGAAGTTACTCGCCTAATTAAGGACCTGGAAGTTCAAATGAAACAGGCTGCCAAAAATCTGGATTTTGAAAAAGCGGCCATGCTGCGGGACCGCATAATCGAATTGCGTCGGGAATTTGAGTTCGCTGATATTGCCCGCGGTATCAAAAAATAACCTGTTTTATTTCTTCTCCCCTGCATCATTCGTTTTCTGGTTGAAACAATGCAATGTTTGACAACCCTGTTTACCCTGCAAATGCAAAATAATTCCTATAATGTTATATAATCAATGTTTTTTGCAGAGGTAGACCATGAACTACATCATACATTTTCAATCCAGGAACAATTCCAGGCCGGTGAATCCGCAGTTGGTAAAAGAATATTTCCAGGAGCAGGCCGGCTATACTGTCAATAATTTTCAGTCCTTGTATTCAAACGAGGACTCCGGCGTTTTCTTTACTTTCGAATACGGCGGGCGAATGTCTGGAGGAAATACCCCCGGCCAAAATATTCTGCCGGTATTTTTTAATATCAATTATGGCAAACCCCACGTCTTTGTGCTTGAGGCTGAGCCGCATTTAGCTGAGTTTATCCGCCATTTTGACTTACAGGTTAGCGACCTGTCCATGCGCGGTTCGAATTATATGGACTATAACGAACTGGATTTTTACCACGGCTGGAACGCAGGCAACGAAGCCTATTACCGTGAAATGCTGCGCAGCAATAATCCAAAAAAGTTATTTACTTTGCCCTTACGCGAAATGAAAAATATCTGGCGCTGGAATTTTCACGTGGGAGAACTCCAATCTGAAATTGGACAGCAAGTCTTTATACCCAGAGTTAAATTCATAGAATATCGTGATGTTTTTAGCCCGGCAGTAATCTGGACAGACGGGTTGCCGGTAGCCTTACCGCGTGTAGAGAGGGTTATTTTGTACCGGCGGGAATTAACTTCCGGCCTCCGGTTTGGGAAAAAAGAAGATATTTGCGTGGTCAATCTCTCGGATATCGAACCACTGCTTAAGGATTATCCCAAAAGCACGGAAAATCTGGAATACTACACCATTATCCACACCGAGCCGCCCAAAGAGATAAAGCGATTTTTTCAAACTCAAAAAGCGGTTAAAAGTGATGACATTCAGTTTATCAACCTGGGCGACGTTCATGACCTTGAATTGATTGAGAAAATCAAAAGTTCAAACACCTAAAGCCCCCCCGTCCGATGGCCTCTAGAGAACATGTACAGTCGAGTGTCAATCCTCAGACGAGCCTGGCCGCACAGATTTCGGCTCTAAGAAACAAAACTGGCTTGACCAGCATCTAAAATTAGTTTATACTCTATACCATATACAATATTAATTGTTACGATTTGTTTAAGGAGTGACTTTTTGGGCAACCCGTTTCTGGAAAAAGTTTCCATCGATCTGCTCTCTATCCTGCCTTTAATTATTCGCAGCACACACCGCAAACTGTTAAAACCGACGCTGGCGGATATTGACGTAAACATTACTCCGCTCCATTTTGAGATAATCCGGCTGATAGATGATGAAGGCCCCAGTCATGCCAAAATCATTGCCGAAAGGCTGCAAATTGCCAAAGCCCAGATGACTCAACTTATTAATAAACTGGTGGAAATGAAACTGGTACAGCGAGAGACTGATCCAGTTGACCGGCGCAATATGATAATATCCATGACTGATTATGGCCACACCATTCTCAATGAATACAGGCATACGATTTTGCATAATATACAGGAAACCCTTTCTTGTTTGTCTGAAGCTGAATTAAAGGAACTATCTCTTTCGGTCAAAAACCTGCAAACCCTGCTGATTCGTCTTCCCTGACAAGAACAAGGCCTTTCTGATTTGAATTCTTAAAACAGGAACAAACATGCCTCTGATGCGCGCTAACATACTTGAAACTGAAAAAATTGGCGCTCTGTTATTCAAACTGGCTGTACCGGTATTTTTGGGAATGTTTGTGGTAACCACCTACAATGTGGTCAATACTGTCTTTATTGGACATTATGTGGGGCCGCTGGGGATTGCCGGGTTATCCATAGTTTTTCCTTTCCAAATGCTGTCAATGGGCATCGGCCAGGTTACCGGTATGGGAGGAGCTTCGCTGATATCGCGGCTCATCGGCGCTCATAACACCGCTAAGGCCGAAAAAACCCTGGGCAATGCCATTTCTTTCAATCTGGTAATTACTCTGGTCATCACCATCGCCGGACTGGCCAATCCGGAGTACTGGCTTAAACTGGCCGGGGCTTCTGACACCATACTACCTTATGCCCGAGATTACATGACCATCATATTTATCGGACTGGTTGCCAATACTTTCGCCATGTCTTTTAACGGGCTTTTAATCTCGGAAGGCAATACTCGCCTGCCGATGATAGCCCAGATTATGGGTGCCGGTATTAACATTGTCCTTGATGCTATTTTCATTATCTGGTTCGGATGGGGCGTCAAAGGAGCCGCCCTGGGTACTGTTATCGCCCAGTTCACCACATCCGCCATATTTTTCGCATATTATCTGAAAGGCAACGGCCTGCTCAAAATAAGACTGGCTAATCTTGTACCTGATCTAAGGATCTTGAAAGAAATACTGGCAATTGGAGTCTCCGCTCTGGCAGCAACCCTGGCATCCAGCGTGACTGCCGTGCTGGTCATGCGGCTGCTGGCACAGCATGGCGGTGACCTGGCTATTTCCACCTTCGGGATTATCAACCGCATAATGATGTTCTCGATTATGCCCGGCATAGTAATCGGGCAGGCCCTGCAGCCCATCATCGGGTTTAACTACGGCGCCAAACGGTATGACCGCCTGCTTAAAGGTCTGAAAATTGCCATTATCGCTTCCACTTCAGTTAGTCTGATATCCTTTTTAGTTTTATATTTTTTGCCGGAGCCGTTTGTACGCATTTTCACCACTGACCCTGATCTGGTTGAACGCTGTATTTACGCTATTCGCCGGGCTTTCTTTTTTATGTATTTGATGGGCTTTTTGATGATCGGTTCAACCCTTTTTCAGGCTCTTGGCAAAGCCGGAAAAGCCTTTATTGCCTCAATGGCCCGCACTGCCTTATTTTTTATTCCCACCCTTCTTATAATGGCCAACTACTTGCAACTGGAAGGTGTTTGGCTGACCTTCCCTCTGGTGGATTTCATGACGTTTTGTCTGATACTCGGGTTATTTATTCCACAGGTGAGGGAACTGCGCCGCAAACAAGCCAGCATACTAAAAGAAAACCAGAGCGGTTCCACCAGGGATATTAAATAAAATCTGCCTGACTGAACCTGACGAGAAAAAGAATCCTGTTTAAAACTGAGAGGCTATTATTTATATTACCCAACAAAGCGGTTGTTTATGAGGGTTTGTCTTTTTGTTCTTTTTCCGGCAGTGTGCTTTCAGAATGACCGCTTTCTTCCTTGATTTCTTCTTCCAGTTGCTCCATTAAACGGGCGGCTCGCGGGTAACCGATTCTCAGATGTCTTTGCAGAAACGAGGCCGAAATATGCTGGTGTTCTTCCATCAATTTGCGGGCCTCCGTCAGCAGGGGGTCCTCAGGCGCTTTCTCAAGTTTAACTGACTCTTCAGTTACCAGGTCATCCATTTTCAGTTGTGAGGCAGTTTCTTTCTTCTGGT
>DATIKD010000349.1:0-1637 GCA_035477965.1 Dehalococcoidales bacterium
TCTGACCCATTTTTAAAGGAAGTCTTGTCCGGTACCAGCACCTACGGTTCATTGCATGTTCTGCCTTTATTGACTATCGGCGGGAGCGCGGAAGGGCCTCAGCCGGTCAAGACCGTGCCTTCCCATTTTTCCAGGGTGGAAGAAGCAACCCAGAGTGATGTTGAATTGATTTTCGGAACTGAGGACGAGAAGAAATTCTATATTGGTACTCCGCTGGATATGGAAACCAAAATTTGCATGGACCTGCCGGAATTCGCTAAACGTTCCAACGGCATTTTTGGCAAAAGCGGCACCGGCAAGACCTTTTTTACACGGCAGTTGCTGATAGGTATGCTGCAAAAAAGCCGGGCCGTCAACCTTATTTTTGATATGCAGAATGAATACGGCTGGAAAGGACTGGATGAGCGCGGCACGGATGTAAAAGCCCTGAAACAGCTATTCCCCTCTTCGGTGGCGGTTTTTGCCCTGGATGAAGTCCATGCCCGGCAGCGCCCGGTCAGTCCCGATTTCCTGATAAAGATCGGCTATGATGAGATAGAACCGGAAGACATAGTTTCTCTGCGGCAGACTCTGGGCCTGACAGAGGCGGCAGTAGAAGCGGTGTACCAGCTTTACCGCCGGTTTGGCGGAAGCTGGCTGAATGACGTACTGAATTTACAGGACAGCGAAAGCATTAAAGAATTACTTGGCAAATTGAACATTCACGAAGGGACGTTTATGAATTTGCGGCGCGGTCTGGGGGTTATCCGCCGCCTGCCGTTTATAGTGCCGCACTCTTCAGCCAATGCGGTGGACAGCATCCTGGGATATATTGAAAAAGGGATGAATATTGTGCTGGAATTCGGGCGTTTCAGAGATATTACCACTTATGTTTTTGTGGCCAATATGCTGACCCGGCGGATATATACCCGCTACCAGGAGAAATCCGAACGGGCGCTGGACCAGGCGGCAAAACCCCGCCCGCTGGTAATCACCATTGAAGAAGCACACAAGTTTCTAAATACTGAAGTTGCCAACCAGACCATCTTCGGCACCATCGCGCGCGAAATGCGCAAGTATAATGTTACCCTGTTAATCATTGACCAGCGTCCCAGCGGCATCGATGAAGAAGTGATGTCTCAACTGGGAACCAAAATCTCATTTCTGCTGGACAACGAAAAGGATGTTGACAGCGTGCTGAGCGGGGCTTCCGGCAAGAGCGAGCTAAAATCCGTCCTCTCCAAGCTGGAGCCCAAACAGCAGGCCTTGATTTTTGGTCATGCTTTACCCATGCCGGTAGTGGTGCGCACCCGTGAATACGGCTCCGCAGAGTCTTATAAAGGATTCAGCAGCATCGGCTCGGTTGACTCGGAAAAAGTGAAGAAAGACATCGAAGAACTGTGGAGCTGAAATTCCTGGCCATTGCTGAAAACGGCCTTATGGCTGGCCGGCGAGGATGCGGTGCGAATGACTGGTCAGTCTGGTCTGCAGGCGGTTGGTAACGAAAGAGAATTAACGTTAACCGCAGGCGAAATAAAGCTGGCTTAAAGGAGAAAAATATGAAATTTACGGATGAAGCCAGGGTGGGAGCTTTAACCCTGGTCTGTATTTTATTGATTGCCCTGCTTTTTAACGGCATCATTCGTAAACCGGTAGAC
>DATIKD010000350.1:0-3631 GCA_035477965.1 Dehalococcoidales bacterium
AAGGGTTTAGAATAAGGAAGATGTCAGAAGTTAAAATCACCCGGATAGACAATTTTGTATGCCCCGCCTGCGGAGAAGTTATGAGGCAGGTAGCTGCCAGAGATGGTATTGTGACCGGCTATTGCCATCAGGCAAAATGCAAGATTCATGTTAACATTAATCAAGTACAACCCGAAACTACGGTTGAGATCACTGAGATCGAAAAACCTCTCAGCTATTTGGAAAGCCTGAAGCAGAAAAGGGATAAAACGCTGAAAGAAGTGGTCTCTGCCCGCGAAGACGGTGATCTGAAGGAGAATGCGGCCTACCATGCCGCCCGCGAGCAGTTGAGTATCCTCGATGACAAAATACTAAAAGAAGAAGACAGATTGAGAAGAGAAAAAAGCAACGGGATAGTTAAGGTTAATCAGTAAAAACAAAAAGATAAATACCGAAACAAAGACCCCCCGGAGAAGAAAATGTATGGGAGGGTCTTTGTTTAACTCAATTTATCTGAATTCGGACAAAAAAAGGAACTCCTCCCTTCCCCAGGGGAGGAGTTCCTTTTTAAAAGGAGGGTCGAGCACAGGCTACTAAATCACTGACTCACCCGAAAGGCTCAACTAAAGATTGTCGAAATTGTTGACATTTGACTTGGATCGAGGTTCGAGATAAACCACTGAATATCCCATGACTACTAATCCGCTGGCATTATCTCTGTGCCCAGTTTGGTAAGCTTCAGGTTTGATGACCTGGGATTGGCTACCAAAATATTTAGCTACGGTATTGAAAATATTACTCATTATTTTCCTCCTGATGATATATTATACAAACTGTATAACCTTTATACATATATCCTAACACGATAAACATGGTTTGTAAATACTCGCATACGTATGCACCAGTATGATCTTAAAAACCAGATAGTTAGTTAAATGCCGGCATTAAAATAAGCTTACTAAACAACTACTCTCGGGCAGTGTCGTCACAACTTTCATCCAGTAGTTAGACTTGTTCTGGAGTCTGCCCATTTAGACTGATTCCTGACCTGGTTAGTCATGGGGGAGGGTGAAGCCTATTAATAATCTTTCGGTTGGTAACCAAATACCTTTTTCAGGTAGCCTGATTGTGAGTGGGTAAAAATAAATGATTCAGATAATATCTAAACTCAATTCTGGGCGAGAAAGATTATTAGCAAAATGTATTTTTAGCGGTTGAACTAAATTGCCGCCCAGTATTTTTGTTATACAATGAAGATGAACGTAAAAGAACTGAACAGGGAGAGTCATCAGAAAGAGTATTAGTTCGCGGTAGTCTGTTGCCAATGGATGGTCGGGGGACCAAAATGCAAATATATAGGGAGGCTAATGAATGTATAAAAAAATAGTTGTTCCGCTGGATGGTTCCAAATTGGCGGAAGTGGTCCTGCCCCACCTGGAAAAACTGGCGGGTGAAAGTCAGGCGCCGGAAATCTTACTGGTTTCAGTGACAGAAAAAATACAGGGCAGAGTGGACGAAAAGGGGATATTTGAAAGAAGTCCGGGCCAGGATTATTCTCCAGGAGTGGTTAATGTTAGCGGCAGTCAAAGCGGCCCGCTGGTAGCCACTCCCAGGTATGATGTAAAGGCAGTGCCGCTGAGTATGGGAAAGATGACCAGGTCGGCTTATGAATATCTGGAGAAGACTGCTGCAGAATTGGACAAGAAGGGTTTTAAGGTGTCTATAACTGTGCTGGCCGGCAACCCGGCGGATGAAATAATCCACTTTGCAGAAGAGCAGAAGGCTGAAGCTATTATGATTGGCAGCCGCGGTAAGTCAGGTTTCAGTCGTTGGGACCTGGGTAATATTGCGGAAAAGATCATACGTGCCAGTCAGGCGGTGGTGATACTGGTCAAGCCTGAACCCGGCTTCAAAGAAACCAAAGCCAAACGCAAAGGTGTGGCGCTTTAACCAGACTTAAAACTGGCGATAGTGCAGGCATGCTGGAGCGATATCTTCAAATCGTCAAAAAAGGGATGCGTTGGGAACAAACTCTTTGAATGAAATACCAGCGAGGGGCAGCTTTTGTTTATCGGTCTGATAGCTTTCATGTTCTTTATGGCTTTGGTCCTGGCTCTGTGGGAAATCCAGATTGAAGGCAGGGACGGGTGGGCGGCCAGAGCACCGGGTTGGAGGATTGAAAAAGGCTGGTTGATGAAGCTTTCAGGCGGCCGCCCTGTCACCGGTTACCACTTTTACATGACTTTATTTTTGCTGGCGATAGTGCATTTGCCGGTGTTTTTTACCCCCTGGACATGGCGACTGGAGTGCCTGTTGCTGGGTTTTTATGTGGGCATGGTTCTGGTGGAGGATTTTCTGTGGTTCTGGCTTAATCCGCACTTCGGTTTGAAAAAATTCCGCCCAGGCCAGATTTGGTGGCATAAAACGTGGTGGGGGCCCGTTCCCGCTCTCTACTGGTTCCTTTTACCGCTGAGCGTGGTTCTTTTATGGTTGGGGAGCGCAGTAATCTGATGATATATGCCGCTCTTAATATCAAGCATGTTCCAGTTTTTTGTGATGGAGGTTTTTCTCATGAAAACTCTGGTGGTTTATGAATCGATGTACGGAAATACCGAACAAATCGCACGGGCAATTGCTGGTGGAATCAGTGGAGAAGTAATCATAAAACCTACTGCACAGGTCGTACCCACTGATTTGGTAAATTTGGACCTGTTTATTATTGGCTCACCCACTCAGGCCGGCCGGCCGTTGAAAGCAACCCTGGCCTTTATCGAAAAACTGGGTGAAGCCGAGATTAAAGGGCTCAATACCGGCGTTTTTGATACGCGTATGAAAGGTAATTTTGCCAAAATATTTGGCTGGGCCGCCACCCGCATGGCTGAAGTATTACGTAAAAAAGGAGCCAAAATCCGGCTTGAGACGGAGGGGTTTTTTGTTAAAGGCATTAAAGGGCCAATAGTGGAAGGTGAAATCGAACGGGCTGCCGGTTGGGGTCAAAAAATAGCCGGTGCAGCTCTACAACATTCCGATTAAGGGCAGGCAGTGGACACTAGAGGTTAAAGCCGCGGTGGCGGATCACGGAGCAGTAACCAGTCCGGACTGATTTTACACACGTTCCGGTTGGACAGCGAAAGCAACCGGGTTGAAGCGGAAATCACATTGAAGTAAGCCTGTTGGCAGTGTATAATTGGCCTAACTTGAGGTGGGTTGTTAGCGCTGAAGAGTGAACTTCACAGGATAGGGGATATATGGAAAAATATACTACTGCCGTAATCGGCGGCGGGGCGGCAGGTATTTGTGCCGCTATCATCACTGCCAGGAGAGGTGAAACGGTAGTAATTTGTGAAAAGATGCCGCAGATCGGTAAAAAACTGCTGGCAACCGGTAACGGCCGCTGTAATCTGTTGAATGAAGAACTGATGGAAAATCGCTACAACCTGTCTGCCCGCAAGCTGGTAAAAAATGTATTTGAACTGGTGGGCAAGGAAGAAATTCTTAATTTTTTCAAAGACCTGGGTTTGATAACTTATTCCAGAGAGGGGCGGATTTTCCCCGTCACCAATCAGGCGGCTTCTGTCCTGAAAGTGCTGGAAATGGAACTGAAAAGACTGGCCGTGCCGGTGGAACCGGATTTCAACTGCAACTCGGTAAC
>DATIKD010000351.1:0-1713 GCA_035477965.1 Dehalococcoidales bacterium
CCCTGCTGGCTCGCGGGTACAAAAATGGCAAAGAAATCACCACCTGCCGCGTTGAAACCGCCGGCGGGCCGGCCGCCATTACGCTGGCACCATTTCGCAATACCCTCAAGGCTGATGGTGAAGATGCGGCTATTATTACTGTCGAGATTCAGGATGCACAGGGGCGACGGGTCCCCACAGCAGATAACGACATTACCTTTTCCATCGAAGGACCGGCCAGAATTATCGGTGTCGGCAACGGCAATCCATCCTCACATGAACCCGATGTTTTTCTGACGCAGCGACCGATGCGGTCTGCGCCGGTGGGGAACTGGACATGGAAGAAAGTCAGCGATGCACGCCGGAAAGACCTTGCAGAAATCACCGCCGACTTTGACGATTCGGCCTGGGCAAAACACAACATCCGTTCCGAGACCGGCCCGCTGACCTGGGATGAACACGGCATCTTTCGCAGCACAGCAACCGTTTCTGAATCGGACCTTGCCGCAGATAAAGTTCTGCTGTCGTTTGGCTGTATTGACCAGCAAGGCTGGATTTATGTCAACGGCAAGGAGGCCGGCCAATCGATGGACTGGAGGGCCGCCCCGGCTATTGATATCAAATCCTTCCTGCATCCCGGAACCAACTCTATCGCGGTCGCGGTGGTCAATTTTGATGGTCCGGGCGGCATTAACAAAGGGGCCTCGCTGCTGTTTCTGGAAAAGCCCATCCTGCCAACCTGGAAACGCAAGACCTTCAACGGTCTGGCCCAGGTTATTATTCAATCTACCGGGCAGACAGGCGATATCACTGTGACCGGCGCAGGTGAAGGCCTGAAACCGGCGGTGCTGAAGATCCCGGCTGCCCCCGCAACGCCGAGACCTTCAGAGCCGACACTCTATCGGTTAAAAGAGAATTCTCTCAGCGTGGCCGGCGGCATTATTACTGATAATCCTGAATTATCTGATTTGTCCGGCAACCAGCTGCCAGAAGATAAAAAGCCCACGATTGAAGCGTTTGAAAATAATGCTGTTTCTGAAAAAGCCCATAATGAAAACCGCATGAAAGCCTGGAAAGAGGCGAAGTTTGGGCTGTTTTTACACTGGGGAGTCTATTCTGTTTATGGCGGAACCTACAAAGGCAAAGAATTATGGAGCGCCGAATGGATTCAGGAAAATGCCAGAATTCCCGGGGAGGAATATTCCAAAACGGCGGCATCATGGAATCCCTCCGAATTCAATGCCAAAGAATGGGTCAGTTATGCCAAATCCGCAGGCATGAAGTATCTGGTTTTCACGTCACGTCATCATGATGGCTTTGCCATGTATCCTTCCAATGCCAGTTCCTATAACCTTATGGACGCGACACAATACAAGGGCCCTGATCCTCTTGCCGCATTAAAACAGGCTTGTCACGAGGAAGGCCTTTTATTCGGTATTTATTATTCCCCCCTGGAATTTCGGGGTTCACCAAATGGTTTTGATAAAGAGGATGAAGAGGCTGTAAAAAATGGATTCAGTTACAAGACGCTGGGCCCGAAACCTTATGCCACGGATGATGAAATTGCGGCTCTGGCCAAGAAACAGATTCGTGAACTGATTATCAATTACAAACCAGACATTCTCTGGTTTGACGGCGTCTGGGATAAAATGGGAAGATGGCTCAGACAGGATTCACAGGAGGTGGTCAAGTTAATTGAGGAACTGGCGCCGGATACGATTATTAATGACCGTA
>DATIKD010000352.1:0-8598 GCA_035477965.1 Dehalococcoidales bacterium
TTTTCATATTTACGGGCGCAATCCCGGCATAAACGATATTTTCCGTAAACTACCAGGTCGGCAGGTGTTTTAATGTAAGCGCATTTATGACAAATATATCCGTTTCCTGGTGAATGTCTTGCCCATTGATTAGTCATTTTATAGCTCCTCGTACTGCATTTACACAACCTGTTAGCCGCGGGAAACATTATAATTTTGTATTGATTGCCGCTGTTGTCCAAAACATGCGCTAAATGATTGACGACTTTGTTAAAACCTTTCGTGTCTGGTTGTAAAAGGGTTGTTCTATGGGTTTGCCCCCTCCTCCGGATGCTTCAGCCTCGCCGTTCGAGGCTTCCAGCATGACAAACGGCTGCCCCTCCTCCAGATCCTTCAGCCTCGCCGTTCGAGGCTTCCAGGATGACAACGAAAAAGGGGCCAGATACCTCGCCATTCGAGGCCTCCGGCATGACACCTTGTTTTTAAAAAATTCCATAATGCTATCTGCAAAAGGTAATACAAAACAGATTACCAGGGTGTGGCCGCGTTGACATCCGGTTGATCCAGCCGCCGGAATAAAAGGTAATTAACAGCCAGAGCGACTGAAGTTTTAAAAATGCGCAGACAATTGAAAATTGATAAATACTTAGTTCACTAAGTTAAACCGGTTTTCGGCCAAGAGCTATTTTCTGATTCTTTTTTGGTTATTTAGACTAGACTTGACTAAACAGAGAGTGCCGGTTGGCCAGGGTTGTTGGCTTGCGCTCTTTTTGAGAAAAACAAACTCCTGATATATAGTTATCCACTTCCGGCTGGAAACCCTGCTGGCAGTTCTCGTCCGGATCCCAAAGGACGTTGTAGAAAACAGCGACCTGGTATTTCTATTTCAAACATGAAGAGTCACCTGTAAAGGCATTAAAGGTGCAGAGAATCTTCGCGTTGATCCAAAGAGCGGCGCAGGACTAATTCCAGTTAAAATTGCACACCAAAAACCAGAGGATGGTGGAATCACCTGCTCTTGCTACTAGATTAGCATGGAAAAAGTATATTGTCAAGCAGGATTTTAATGATATTTTCCTGGTAATTAAAAGGTATGTCATCTCCTTGTAAAGTTAAGAATATACTGGCTCTTGACCAAAACCGCATATTTTGCTACTATAATAGCAGACCCAAGGGTAAAAATCTGGGGGTATTGGGGCACAATGATATATGAGTTTAGGAGAATATATTAAATCCATCCGGCATCGGAGAGGACTTAGCCAGTGGGAGTTGTCCCGTTTAAGTGGTTTAACCAGAAGCCATCTTTCTCGCCTGGAACTAAATGATATAGAAGATCCTTCGGCTGAGACATTTATATCCCTTGCCAGAGCACTGAAAATCCATCCCAATGATTTATATCAAGCGGCCGGCTATATAGAAGAGAATGCCCGCTTCCGGAGGACTCTGGATAAGACTCCCGAAGAAGCCTTTGAGGAATTAGAGAAACTGACTCTTCATCCGGTGCCGGTATTGGAGAAAATACAATCTAAGGCATCTGAAATAGTGCAATACAGTCAGTGGGGGCTCTCTCACGGAGAGCAAAGCAAAGTAGTTGGCCTTTTAGCCAGAGGGTTCTGTTTGGAACCTGAAATTAAAGAAGGCGACTTGATCTTTATCCAGCCGGAGCAAAGACCCGTTCCGGGAAATGTGGTACTTTGTTACCAGGATGAGAAAGTCCAGTTGGCCCGGTTTGGCAGTCAAAATGGGGGCAACGTGCCCTCCGAAGGCGGCTTCCATATCTATGGCGTCGTCATAGGTATTAACCGGAAAATCGGGTAATCGATTTCAGTGTCAACTATTACCTCTTTATCGCCAAATATACGGTAAAAACGTCGAAATGGTAGTTATATAGGGAAGCAGGCTTTGAATTACGCTCTGCTACATAACTGAAGAGGATGCATAAGCAGTAGAATTAACACGGACCGGGGACCAGGTTAATTGCTTGCAAATTGTTATCTTCACCAACCTGACAAGGCTGTTTTAGCGGCCCGAAAATGATCAATTCTATTTTTTAGCCTCATTTATACATCGTTCAAAATTCTCCCCTTGATTCTAGACGTGTATAACCTTTTCACATTGACAAAATTATTTTCTTAAGGCATTATTACTATAACGTCCGTCTAGTTAGAACATCCTGAACGATATATAACGATTGGAAAATACCCTTTTGGTTAGACAGAAAATACGCTGAAGAATAAATATTAGAAATATTCATCAGCGATATATTTTATAAGGGCCATGAAATTCTTTGGGCCTAAAAATTTATGCTTTATCTTACGCCAGGCTAATCAGACATATAAAGAATAAAGGAGGGTTTTTATGAAAAAGTGGTATCTGGTACTGGTAGCGGTTATACTCGTCAGCTCATTACTGGTGGTTTCGTGCAGTACAGCCACGCCTACACCGTCTGCCCCTGCAACCACAGCTCCCCCGGCTACAACTGCTGCACCGGCTACAACTCCCGCTCCCACAGCAACAACTCCGGCCGCCCCAACCAAGGTGTTTAAATTCACTTACAGCAACTTTTTCCCCGCCACGCACCTGAACTCGATTTTGGCCGAAATGTGGATTAACGAAATTAAAACCCGCACTAACGGCGCAGTCGAAATATCCTATTTCCCCGGAGGCGCGTTGACTGCCGGCGCCAAAATCTATGATGGTGTGGTCCAGGGCATTTCACACATCGGTATGTCTGTAGCCTCTTACACGGCGGGGCGCTTCCCCGGCGCTGAACTGATTGATATGCCGCACGCCTATCCTTCCGGCTGGGTGGCCACCAGGGTGGCTAACGATTTTTACAATATGTTTAAAATGCCGGAGTTCAACGAGACTCAGGTCCTTTATTTCCATGCCCATGGCCCGGGCGTTGTCTTTACCACGGAAAAACCTGTCCGCAAGTTGGAGGACATGAAAGGCCTGGTACTGAGGTCCACCGGCGTGGGGGCTAAGGTTGCCACTGCTCTGGGCGCTTCCGGTTATGCCGCTGCACAGGGCGAAGCCTACGAGTTGATGTCCAAAGGCGTTATTCAAGGCAGCCTGTCTCCCAGGGAAGTCCTGAAGGGTTGGAAGCAGGCCGAAGTGGTCAAGTACGTGACTAACAACCTGGATGTTGGTTACACCGCCACGATGTTTGTAGTAATGAACAAAACTGCCTGGAACTCTCTCCCCACCAATCTCCAGAATATCATCCTGGAAGTCAGCGAAAAGTACGCCGGTTATCATGGTATGGTCTGGACGGATTATGATAAGCAGGCTATGGACTTCTTTGTGACCTTCCCCGGTCGTGAAGTGATAAATCAGGACGCCGCGGAAAGAGCCCGCTGGGTAGCTGCGGTGAAACCCCTGGTGGATGGCTATATTGCAGAGTTGAAGGGCAAAAACCTGCCGGCCGATGAATGGGAAAAATATATTAATGAAAGGGTGAAATACTGGACAGCCAGGGCTCCTACAGCGGAAGAATGCTCCACCTGGGTGGCAGCCAATGTTAAGAAACCCTAACGGGTAAAACTAAACGGTCATTATTGCACTCAAAAGGAGCGAATGCTTATGGAGACTCAGGCGACTCAACGCCAGAGAGTAGCTGAACCCTATGGTTTTATTCACAGGCTGGAAAAATATATTAACAAATTAAGTTTCTGGTTAAACTGCATTGCCGGGGCAGGACTGATAGGGATGCTGCTCCTGGTGGTGGCAGATATCATAGGCATAAAATTATTTCGGTCCCCGATCCCCGGGGCAATTGAAACGGTGGCCTTCCTGGGTGTAGTAGTCATTGGGTTTGCAGTGGCCTACACCCAGGTACTGCACGGACATATCCGGGTTGATTTCATTGTGATGAAATTCCCCCCCAAATTCGCCGCTATTATAGATGTGTTGATGCTTATTATGGGCATGTCTCTCTTTGTTATTCTGACATGGTATTCATTTGAATATGCGCAAGTCATACGCGCCTCCGGTGAAGTCTCCATGACACAACGCATACCTTTCTATCCTTTTGTTTACGGCATGGCATTTTGTTTTGGGGTTACCTTTCTAGTGTTATTAGTCGAGTTTATTAAATCTTTAATAAGAATAGGTACAGTATGGAACCGATAACGATTGGATTGATAGGGATTGCCGTTCTGATAGTGATTTTTCTATTGGGCCTACCGGTCGGTTTTGCCATGGCTCTGGTGGGATTTGTCGGTTTTTGCCTGGTGGTCACTCCCTCTGCCGCTTTGAGCCTTTTACCCCGTGAGTTTTTTGAGACCTTTTCTTCGTATTCTTTAAGTGTTATCCCCATGTTTGTTTTTATGGGCTCGATTGCTTTTGTTTCAGGGATGAGCGGCCGGTTGTTCAATGCCGCCTATATTCTTTTTGGGAGAATGCGCGGTGGTCTGGCTATGGCTTCCATTGCAGCCACTGCCGGTTTCTCCGCTATCTGCGGATCAACCAGCGCCACTGCCGCGGCCATGGGTAAAGTTGCAATCCCCGAAATGAACAGATACGGTTATAACCGGGGGTTCGCAGCCGGATGCATCGCCGCCGCCGGCGGCCTGGGTATCCTGATACCTCCCAGTACCATTTTTATCATCTACGGCATCCTGGTCCAGGAATCCATCGGAAAATTGTTTATTTCCGGGGTGGTGCCCGGAATCCTGCTGGCACTGGTTTTCATAGGCACAGTTTTCATTATGTGCCGGATTAATCCTAATCTGGGTCCGGCCGGCGGTGAGACCACCTGGAGACAAAAAATAATGGGACTTACCGGCGTAATTGAAATGCTGATTATATTCGGCCTGGTTCTGGGAGGACTTTTTGCCGGAATATTCAGCCCGACTCAAGCCGGTGCGGCCGGTGCTACTGCGGCCATCATTATTGGCCTGGTCAGGCGGCAGCTTCCCTTTTCCGCCTTTTGGGCAGCCATCAAAGATACTTTACAGATAACCGCCATGATCATGATAGTAGTTGGCGGAGCAATGGTCTTTGGGAAGTTTATGGCGGTTTCCCAGATTCCCATGTTTATCTCTAACTTTATCGGAGAATTACCAATTTCGCCCATGGGAGTGATGGGCCTCATTATCCTCATGTACATCCTGGCCGGTTGTTTCATGGATTCACTGGCATTAATCATGCTGACTATTCCTATCCTTTTCCCGCTAGTTACCAAAATGGGGTTTGATCCCATCTGGTTTGGAGTGATAATTGTCATGGTAACCAATATCGGGGTAATTACTCCCCCTGTGGGTATCAACGTTTTTGTGATCAAGGGGGTAGTGCCGGACGTCCCCATTGCCTCCATTTTTAAAGGCACCCTGCCTTTCCTGGCCGGTATGATTTTAGTAACGGCTTTGATACTGATCTTCCCCCAGATTGCTACCTGGTTGCCCAGTTTCGCCAGTTATTAAACAATAGATCAACTACGGAACAAAAGGTGATGGAGCTTTAGTCTGTCACCTTTTGGATTTTTGTCAGTTTGATGCCAGGCCAGCGATTGTTACCGCCCTATAACCTATTCAGATTATCTATTTAGTCATTCATCACAAAATTAAGTGTATGATAAAACACACAGGGGGCCGGTTCCATTCCCCGGTGCAACCCGGGCAAGAATGTAAAATACGAAAAGCCGGTGAACATCAAAAAAGGAAGGTAAATCAGTTTTTTACGGGAGTTTTTAGAGAATAGTTAAAGCGAGGTAAAGAAGATGGTAAAAATCGTTCTGGAGCACCGCACTAAAAGCCCGGAAAATACCCAAATACTGGTTGAATTAATTAAACAGGTGCGGGCAGTAGCCCGCAAACAACCCGGTTTTATCACCGGAGAGACCCTGGTAGATGCTGAAGACCCCTGTCATGCCGTGGTAATTTCTACCTGGAAGAGAGTTGAAGACTGGGAAGCCTGGGACAAATCACCCGAACGTATGGCTACTCGCCCGGTAATAGAAGCTCTGCTGGTAGTGCCCTTTAACGCCATGATTCTTTCTACCCCGGTGGTCTGGCGGGAAGATATAGCCCACGAATTTTAGTGAAAACAGGTGAAACTTGTTAAGTGGCGGATGAATATGCACACGCCACCATCAACTATTCCGTCCCAAAACAGGTAGTGAAATTATGCCGCGGTTTATGCTTGCCTGAAATACTATTCCGTAACGGGTTCGGGTTAAAACTGATCAGGCTGACCATACCCTGATTTTTCAATGTCAGGGTGTGAAAACAAGATGTCAGGCTTGCGGCCTCGAAAGGCGAGGTCGAAGCATCTGGTGCTTCTTTTTTCGTCATGCTGGAAGCCTCGAACAGCAAGTCTGAAGTTGCTGGTTTCCATTTTCGTTGTCATCCTGGAGCCTCGAACGGCGAAGCTGAAGCATCCGGATTTCCTCCGTCGTTGTCATCCTGGAGCCTCGAACGGCGAAGTTGAAGTTACTGGTTTCCTTTTTCGTTGTCATCCTGGAAGCCTCGAAAGGCGAGGCTGAAGGATCTGGAGGAGGGAGGCAAACCGTTGGGTTTCGCCTTCTTTTTTTGTTAACAAAATTAAACTCAGTTTCAAAATGGCAACAATATCCTGAAATGTGTTATATTGGGGCAGGTTAATCAAACTTGATAGCTATCGAGACTGCACGAAATCATTCAAAATATTCAAACCTGAATCTGTCCCAGGGAGTTTGATCAGGAGATTCATAATGCTTTTTTCAGAGAGAGTTTTTTGTGGTAATTTAAGAACAGCGGATATCGGCCGGTATGTTATCCTGGCCGGTTGGGTGGATGCTTTTCGCGATCATGGAGGGCTGATATTCGTTCACCTGCGCGACCGCAGCGGAATTATCCAGATTGTATTCAGCCCGGAGGCGGCGCCAGTCTCGGTCTGCCAGAAGGCCGCATCATTGCGTTCTGAATATTGCCTGGCTGTCAAAGGCGAAGTAAAAAAGCGCTTTGCAGGCACGGAAAACCCCAATATCGAAACCGGGGAAATCGAAGTGATGGTAGCCGAACTGAATATACTTTCCGAAGCGGATGCGCTGCCGTTCGCAATTTCCGAAAAAGGCATGGCCGCCGGTGCTTCTGCTGCAGCATCAGAGAATGTGGACGAAGAATTACGTTTGCAGTATCGTTACCTGGATCTCCGCCGCCCCTCCATGCAGGCTAACATCGCCGCCCGTCACCGTGTTTACCAGTGTGTCAGGCAATTTCTGGATTCCCGCGGTTTTCTGGAAATTGAGACTCCGGTACTGACCATGAGCACGCCCGAAGGGGCGCGGGACTATCTTGTGCCCAGCCGGGTGCATGCGCAAAAATTTTACGCCCTGCCGCAATCGCCTCAGCTTTTTAAACAGTTGCTGATGATTGGCGGCATGGAACGTTATTTTCAACTGGCGCGCTGTTTTCGTGACGAAGATTTACGTCCCAACCGCCAGCCGGAATTCACGCAACTGGATATAGAAGCTTCTTTCATTGACGAGGAATTTCTGTTTGAACTGTTAGAAGAACTAACCCTCAAAATGTTTGCCGTGGGCGGCATACAGCTTGAACGCCCGTTTGCCCGTATGACTTATGCCGAAGCTATGGATTCCACCGGCTCCGACCGGCCGGATTTACGGTTCGGATTGCGTTTTATTGATGCAACCGATGTATTTTCCGGGACAAACTACGCCATATTCCGGCAGATTTTACAGCGCGGCGGCTGCATCAAGGGTATCAACATTAAAGGCCAATCTGAAAAACTGAGCAAGAATGTTCTGCAAAATGAATATGCCAGGGAGATAGTCCCTTCCTTTGGCGCCAAGGGCATGACCTGGATGCGGGTTGAAGAGGGTAAACTCGAATCTAATATTGTTCAATTTTTCAGCACTGTTGAACAGGAAGAATTGCGGAAGAGATTCAAAGCCGAAGATGGGGATGTCTTGATAATGATAGCTGACCCGTCTTACGCAGTGGTTACATCGGCTCTGGGAAAACTGCGCCTGCATTTGGCAAACCGCCTGGGTCTGATTCCAGCCGGTACTTTCTATCCGGTCTGGATAACGGAATTTCCCTTATTTGAGTCAACTGAAGAAGGTGGAGTATCATCCACGCATCACCCCTTTACCGCTCCGGATAGAGTGGATTTTAACCCCGCTAACAAAGAAGAATTACTGGCTTTAAAATCGAGGGCCTATGACCTGGTTATGAACGGCGAAGAACTGGGCGGCGGAAGTATCCGCATAAATAATCGCGAGGTACAGAAAAAGATTTTTGCCGCACTGGGATTGAGCGAAGAAGAGACCCGAGAGAAATTCGGTTTCTTCCTCAGAGCTTTTGATTTTGGAGCGCCGCCGCATGGGGGGCTGGCGCTAGGTATGGACCGAACAGTTTCGATGATATTACAGACTCCTTCAATCCGCGAGGTGATTGCTTTTCCCAAAAACCGCAGCGCGGCCTGTCCCATGACCGGTGCCCCTTCACAGGTTAGAAAAGAACAGTTGGCTGAGCTAAACCTGTTGAATTTGGGCGGGGAAGAGATTCTGCCCGGAACAGCCGAAAAAGAGAACCGGATAGATAACCTGGCATGGGTATCCCGCATCGGGCTTTCTCCTGATGAACGCCCGCAGATAGAGGAGGTTATCAGGCA
>DATIKD010000353.1:0-11316 GCA_035477965.1 Dehalococcoidales bacterium
AGCAGGGTGAGATTAAAATCAGTGAGCGCAACGCTGCCTCCAAAGCGCCCACCATAGAACTCCCGGCCTCTCTGAGCGTTAAGGACCTGGCAGACCTTTTACGTATCAGTTCCATTGAAGCCGTGAAACAGCTGATGCGCAACGGCATCATGGCCAACGTCAACCAGGTAATCAATTATGACGTAGCCGCGGTGGTCGCCAGTGGATATGGCTATGAAGCCAAACCCAAAGCACGGGCCAAGGCGGCTGCCAGTGCGGCTGTCAGAATAAAAAAACAAGTTAAAGAAGAATCCTCTGCGGATTTACATTACCGGCCGCCGGTAGTCACCATCATGGGCCATGTTGATCACGGTAAGACTCGCTTGCTGGATGCCATACGCCAGGCAAATGTCATGGATTCTGAAGCCGGCGGCATTACACAGCATATCGGCGCCTATCAGGTTGAAATCGATGGAAAAAAGGTTACTTTCCTGGATACCCCCGGTCACGAAGCTTTTACTGCCATGCGAGCCAGAGGCGCCCAGGTAACGGATATTGCGGTACTGGTAGTGGCAGCCGATGATGGCGTCATGCCTCAGACTATTGAAGCCATCAATCACGCCAAAGCCGCCGGAGTACCGATTCTGGTGGCGGTAAACAAAATTGATAAAGCCGAAGCAAATCCCGAACTGGTTAAACAGCAGTTGACCAATCATGGGCTGGTGGTTGAAGAATGGGGCGGCGATGTGATAGCTGTGCCGGTTTCCGCACGTGAGAAAAAAGGCATCAAGGAGCTGCTGGAAAGCATCCTGCTGCTGGCGGAAATGGAAGATTTAAAAGCCAACCCCAACAAGCCGGCCACCGGGGTAGTGATCGAAGCTGAAATGGATAAATCGCGCGGTCCGCTGGCTACAGTGCTGGTGCAAAACGGCACTCTAAAACCCGGCGATATCATCGTAGCGGGCAATACCATGGGCAAAGTCAAAGCCTTGTTCAATGAGAAAGGCAAACAGGTCCGCAAAGCTGAACCGGCCACCCCCGTAGAAATACTTGGACTGAGCGAAGTCCCCCAGGTGGGCGATGCTTTCAACGTGGTTGAAGATGAAAATCATGCCCGCGCCATAATTCTGAAACGTCAACTTCAGCTGAAACAAACGGATGCTCGCATTCTCAGGCTCGATACGTTTTTTGACCAGATTTCTGCCGGCAAGATCAAAGAGCTTAATATTGTTTTGAAAACAGATGTCCAGGGCAGTATGGAGCCCATTAAAAATTCGCTGGAAAAACTGGCTACTCCTGCTGTCCAGGTCAGAATCATTCACAGTTCGACCGGAAATATTACTGAAGGTGATGTGATGCTGGCTCTGGCCTCAGAAGGTCTTATTATCGGCTTCAATGCAGATGTTGAAATTGGTGCCCGGCGACTGGCGGACTCCAAAGGTGTGGACATCCGCATTTACAATGTCATCTACAGTTTGATAGATGATGTGGAAAAAGCTTTGAAAGGTATGCTGGAACCCACTATCGTGGAAGTTATCGAAGGCCGGGCGGAAGTCCGCCAGGTTTTCCCGGCCGGCAAAGGTACCAGGGTAGCCGGTAGTTATGTAGTTGAAGGTAAAATTCTACGCAATTCTCCTGTACGCTTGATACGCAAAGGCAAAGTCATTACTGATACTACAGTTATTAGTATGCGGCGTTTTAAAGATGATGTCCGCGAAGTGGCCGCCGGTTTTGAATGCGGCATCGGCCTGAAAGATTATAATGAGCTCCAGGTAGGGGACATTCTGGAATTCTATCGCAAACAGGCGCAAACGGCCTGAGCCGTAATTTTGTAAATCAATTCGGGTAAAAAAATAGGGGCCGGGAAATATGCCGCAGACCCATCGAATGGAAAAAGTCAACCAGTTGATTCGACAGGAACTCAGCAACCTGTTATTGCGTGAAACCAAAGACCCGCGTTTAAGCGGCTACATTTCGGTTAACAGTGTAAGCACCACGCCGGACCTGGGCCATGCCAAAATACTGGTAAGCTGCGTCTGTGACGAAGTCAGGAAAAAGGAAATCCTGGAGGCATTGCATAACGCGGCAGGATTTTTCCGCAGTGAAATGGGCAAGGTATTTAAAATCCGGCGTGTTCCTGAATTGCATTTCACCTGGGACAATTCGATAGAACGGGGTTCCGGGTTGCTTAACTACATGGATCAAGTCTTGAATGAAGATAAATCCAAAACTGAGTAATCCTCCGGCACTGCCGCTTAAATCGGAAGGTTTTTCCCCGGGTCTTCATTTACGTTTTATAACGGATTTTTCATTTCATGACCAAACGGTATCCGGGTTGATTATGAATCGCGAGTGATATGGACGGTATTTTTAACATCCATAAATCTTCAGGAATGACCTCTTTTGCCGTGGTTGCCAAAACCCGGCGTATAACCGGTGAAAAACACATCGGTCATGCCGGAACACTTGATCCTTTGGCCAGCGGAGTCCTTCCGGTCTGTCTGGGTCAGGCCACCCGCATTACTGAGTACCTTTTCAATGAGACCAAGACCTACCGGGCTGAATTGAAGCTGGGAGTCACTACTGATACGTTTGATTGCGAAGGAAAAATTCTGACTGAATGCGATGCGTCGCATATCACACGGCAAAAGGTGGAAATGGTTTTAGCAGATTTCAGAGGGGCAATCTCACAGGTACCCCCCATGTTCAGCGCTCTCAAACATCAAGGCCGGCCGCTCTACCAGTTTGCCCGCGCAGGGTTAGAAATTGAACGCACCGCCCGCCCTGCACAGATATACCGATTGGAAATTTTCCAATGGGAGAATCCAGTTTTTAGCCTGGATATTGAGTGCAGTAAAGGCACTTATATACGTTCGCTGGCGCAGGATATCGGGCGCTCTCTGGGCTGCGGAGCTATTATGCAAAACCTGGTACGTTTGCGAGTTGGTAATTTCACCCTGGAACAATCTCTGACACTGGAGCAATTGGAAAAGTATTTTGCAGAAGGGCAGGGCGAAAAACATCTCCATCCGGTGGATACTGCTTTGAGTTCATTTCCGGCTGTCATTGTCAATCATGAGCAGCAGTGTTCGCTGTGTCACGGCCAACCGCTCCCGGCACAAACCACCAGCTGGCCTGATCCAGGCGGAGTTGTACGCGCCTATAATCAGGGCGGTGATTTTGTGGGAATGATCAAATTCCAGGCCGATTTACAACAATGGCGGCCGGCCAAAATCTTCCTCAAGAATTGCAATCAGCATTCTCAAGATTGATAACCGGATAGACAGCTATCTTAACCCGCTGTGAGCTTGCCTCATTCTCGTTTTTTGTGTTATCCTCAATTGATATGATTTACGATTTTCATACTCATTCATCATTAAGCGACGGGGAGTTATCACCGGCTGAGATGCTGCGGAGGGCAGCCGTAGCCGGATACACAGCAGTCGCTTTGACTGACCATGCTTCCTGCGGGGACATGCAACGTATCGTGCCGGAAGTGGTTAAAGCCTGTGAACTGGCGCGCAAATATTGGAAAATAACCGCTATTCCCGGCATAGAATTGACACACTGTCCGGCCAGATCGATCGCCGAATTGGCAAAAACGGCCAAAGAAATGGGAGCCTGGATTGTGGTGGTACACGGTGAGACTATTGTTGAACCGGTGGAGAAAGGTACCAATCTAGCGGCCATAAAATGCCCGCAGGTGGATATCCTGGCTCATCCCGGGTTCCTGACTGAAGAAGAAGCCGCACTGGCCGCTCAGAATGGTATATACATCGAAGTCAGCGCTCGTAAAGGCCACTCGCTGGCCAACGGGTATGTGGTTAAAACTGCGCTCAAGGCCGGCGCGGACATGCTGCTGAACTCGGATGCCCATTCCGATAGCGATCTTTTATCCGTGAAGTTTGCAGAAGCGGTTTTAAGGGGAGCGGGCCTCGAGAAGGATTTCCTTCCGGACGTTTTACGCCATAATCCGGAAAACCTGGTAAACAAACTGCTCAACCTCAACAAAGCTAAATAGAAGCAGTCTTTATGCCGCAAATCTTTCTCAGTCACCATCCGCAATTTTCACCTCTGAGTGAAATCACGGCATTATGCCAAAAACATTCCTTCGGTATCGAACTGGCCGCCTTTTCAGACCTTGACGCTGTTAAAGACCTGTCTCAACCGGGCTTTCATACCGGCCAAATTACGCATATCCGGGAACGTGCCATTCATGGACCTTATCTGGGCCTCTATCCAGGCAGTCCGGACGCGGAGATGCGCCGGAGAACCATGGAGTGTTTTAAAAGGGTTTATCAAATTGCTTTGGCCGTCCAGGCCCGCCACATCATTTTTCACCACAACTATAATCCGGCTGATGGCTCTCCTGCCCAGTGGCTAAAATATTCCCGCCAGTTCTGGCGGACTTATTTGGAGGCTAAATCCGGAGGTATCCGCATACATCTCGAAAACGTATTGGATGATGCCCCAACCCTGTTATTAGAAGTAATTGAACAGATCGGCCATCCCGATCTGGATGCTGCCCTGGACATCGGCCATGTACAGGCTTACTCAAAAACTCCCTGTCTGGAATGGATCGCCGTCTCGAATTCAGTCACAGGGTATGTGCATCTGCATGACAATCATGGTTTGGAGGATGAACACCTGGCGCTGGGAAGCGGCACTGCTCCACTACCGCAAATCTTGAATTCTCTCCGCCGTTGGGCTCCCGGCGCTGTCTGGTCAATCGAATCCGGCGGCAGCAAAATGTACCAATCTGTTCAATGGTTAAGCGAAAACGGTTTTTTAGACTGAAAAGCCCTGCCGGACCCGGCAGGGCTTTTTAACCAGACTGGCTAACTGTTTACTATTCCCAGGCTGCGATGGCTGCTACGCTGTCACCTTCTTCCATGCGCATAATCATCACACCCTGAGTGTTGCGTCCCAGATTGGGAATTCCACCGCCCTCGTCATCTTTCAACGGAGTAGAAATCACCATGCCTTCTTTGGATATCAATAAAAGTTGTTGAGTGCGGCTGACTAACCTGGCATCCGCCACTCGGCCAGTCTTATCAGTCACTCTAAGAGTCTTGATGCCCACACCACCGCGAGTCTGTGACTTGTATTCTTCGATTTCGGTCAACTTCCCGTAACCGTTTCTAGTCACTACCAGCAAGAATGTATTCGGAATTACGACGGACATGCTGGTCAGGCGGTCCCCTTCTTCCAGTTTGATACCGCGGACACCTCCGCTGGTGCGGGAACTGGCCCTGAGGGATTCTACCGAGAATCGGATAGACTGGCCTTCCTCGGTAATCAACACAACATCATCTTTATTGGTAGCCAACCCGGCAGCTACCAACTCATCTCCGCGTTCCAGATCCATGGCGATAATTCCGGAGGAACGGATGGAATCAAAATACTCCAGTGAGGATTTTTTGATTTCACCCCTGGCGGTAGCCATCAGAAGGAAGGTATCAGGCTTAAAATCAGTTGTTCCAACTACTGCGGTTACTCTTTCTCCTTCAATGACCGGGAAGAGATTGACCACAGCTAAACCTTTGGCAGTGCGGGAGGCATCGGCCGGAATTTCATGCGTTTTTAAGCTGAATACTTTACCCAGATTAGTAAAGAAAAAGAGAACATCATGAGTATCGGCCACCACCAGGAACTTGGCGGCATCCGCTTCCCGGATGCCCATCCCTTTAACCCCTTTGCCACGGCGGTGCTGGGAGCGATAAGTGGTGACCGGAATGCGCTTAATAAAACCACGTCCGCTTAAAGTGACCACCACCCTTTCATGCGGCACTTCTTCAATCGCAAAATCCATTACGGATTGTTCACTGATTTCAGTACGGCGGGCATCACCGTACTTGGTTTTTAACTGGAGGATTTCTTCCTTGACCAGGTACAGTATTTTCTTTTTGTTAGCCAGCAAGTCTTCCAGATAGGCGATGGTCTTAAGGACAGATTCATATTCATCCAGGATCTTGTTACGTTCCAGGCTGGCCAATCTGCGTAGTTGCATATCCAGGATGGCCTGGGCCTGTTTTTCCGAAAGCCCGAATCCGGACATCAGATTCTTGCGGGCGATTTCGGCACTTTCAGATTCGCGGATGGTTTTAATGACGGCTTCGATGTGGTCCAGCGCTATTTTAAGGCCTTCCAGGATATGAGCGCGAGCCTTGGCCACGGAAAGTTCGTATTTAGAGCGGCGCGTGATCACTTCCTGGCGGAAGCTTATATAATATTCCAGTGCTTCTTTCAGACTGATGACACGCGGCTGACCATCTACCAGTGCCAGCATATTGATTGAGAAAGAGGATTGCATGGCAGTGTATTTATAGAGTTGATTTAGAACCTGTGCCGGCTGGGATTCGCGTTTAAGCTCAATTACGATGCGCATGCCCTGCCGGTCAGATTCGTCTCTGATTTCACTGATGCCGACCACCTTTTTATCTTTCATGAGGTTGGCAATGCGCTCTACCAGAGCGGCCTTGTTGATTTGATAGGGGATTTCGGTTACCACAATCTGGCGTCGCCCCATCCCACCGGAAATATCCGAAATATGCACCCTGGCACGGACCGTAATTCGACCGTGCCCGGTAGCGTAAGCGCTGCGTATTCCGTCTTTACCGAGGATAATACCCGCTGTAGGAAAATCCGGACCTTTGATGAAATTCATAATTTCATCCACACTGGCTTCCGGATTATCAATCAACAAGGTCACAGCCTCACTTACCTCATTCAGGTTGTGAGGAGGGATATTAGTAGCCATGCCCACTGCAATGCCTGAACTACCGTTGACCAGCAGGTTAGGCAATAGGGCTGGCAGAACAGATGGTTCTTTCAAGCTGTCATCAAAGTTGGAGACGAAAGCAACTGTGTCCTTATCCAGGTCCTGCAGCATGGTTTCGGCAATTGCCGAAAGACGGGCTTCGGTGTAGCGCATCGCGGCCGGCGGGTCGTTATCAACGCTGCCAAAGTTACCCTGCCCATCCACCAGTGGATAACGCATGGCGAAATCCTGAGCCAGGCGGACCATTGCATCATAAACGGAGGAATCTCCATGGGGATGATATTTACCCAGCACATCGCCCACAATACGAGCACTCTTTTTGTGGGCGGAATTATGCAACAGACCCATATCCTGCATGGAGTACAGGATGCGGCGATGAACAGGCTTCAAACCATCACGTACATCCGGTAACGCACGGGAGATAATTACGCTCATGGCGTAATCCAGATACGAGCTTTTTAACTCATCTTCAATATTGACTCCGCGGGTTGCCCCTGATACCATTTCGGATTAAGCCTCCTGTTCCCATTCTTTTTCTTCTTCAGGTTCTTCGGGAGCTTCCTCAACTCCTTCTGTTTCATCGCCCAGCAACCCAATTTCCTCTCCGATCAATTCATCACCCAATTCGGCGCGGAAAGAGCGTTCGCTGGAAAAGGGCAGGATTTCCTCCAGCTTTCGACCCGGAAAGGAAACCTGGCCCATCTGTTTAGGGTCCTGATAAATTTCACGGATAATTATCGATAAAGAATTTTCTTTGGTAGCGATCACCGCCGCCGTATATTTGTTGCCGCCGCTCATTAGTCTGGTTAAACGCTGCCCGAATTTGGCAGGTACCAGCCCCAGATATTCGCCTCGCACATTGTATACTGCCAGGCTGGTATCTTGGGGTTTGAGAATAACCTTGTCTCCCGCCATTAGCAGGGCCAGTTTTTCGGTTGTGGCGATTTGATAGAGATTCACTACTCCGGCTTTGCCAATTTCCTCAATGAAGAGAGTGGGCTCAGCTTTATCCGTACTGCTTTTAGGGGCCGCAGCGTTGGTGCCCAGACGCTCGATACGCTGCAGATTCTTGCGGGCAATGGTGTTATACTGGTCAAGTTGAATGGCCTTCTCATAAGCTTCTTTAGCTTTGGCATACTGTCCAGTTTCCATATACCCTTTGCCAAGCCGGTTACAGGCGTCTACATCCGTGGGGAAATGTTCCAGAATATTTAAATTGGTCTGAATGGTTTCTTCCCAGCGACCTTCCATGGCAAGACTAATTGCCTGTTTGCTGGTCTGACGTTTTAACCTGCCTGTTTTGTCTTCCTGAAATGTCATAATCTGTTACTCCATATCCTTTCCAGTCCGAATCACCCTTTCCCCATTCTCCGGAGATTAAAAATCAGGGTAACTCTGGTAAACCTGGGCAATACTAACCTGCTTGTATAAAAGTTTTTCGTTGGATGACCATTCGGCCGGCAGCCTGGCGACGAGATTATGCGGTCTTTCCAGACCCGGCATTGATTTGTTCTTCAATTGATTTCCAGTAGATGGTTTCTGTTTGATACACACATTAACCCGATTTTGACTTACACTAACAATGAATCATGATATCATAAATCCTGATTTTATGCACTTTTAGCATTCGAATCAGACCGCTGCAGGTAACAGTTTTCAGGTGTTTAGAGGCACTTCGATGGTCAAAGTGGTTCCCTCTCCGGACCGGCTGTCTAATTTCAGGTTTCCTCCCATCAATTCCACTCTTTCATACATTCCCAAAAGCCCCAATTTGCCTTTGCCTGCCAGATCACCCAGTTTTTCGGGTGATGTGAATCCTAGCCCATTGTCGGATATTACTAATGTTATTTTTTCGGCTGTATAATCCAGTTTAATCTGAACACGGGAAGCTTGAGCGTGTTTGCGAACATTAGTCAGGGCTTCCTGGGTAACCCGGAAAAGCATCAACTCGATTTGAGCATCCAGCGGATGCTGGGAGCCTGTAATAATTGTTTCTACGGATATACCTTTATTATTAGTCAGGTCCGAAGCCAGCCATTTGACTGCCGGAACTAGCCCCAGATCGTCCAGAATAGACGGTCTAAGCTGCTGGCTGAATTGGCGGACCCCTTCCAGAATCCTGCGCACTTCTTCTCTTATTTGGGAAGCACTGAGTTTACCTTTTCCTACGGCTAAATCCTCCAGATGACGGGAAACGACCACCAGGGCTTGAGCCGTCTCATCATGCAACTCCCTGGCGACTCTTTTGCGTTCGGATTCCTGGGCGTGGCTAATCATTCTGGCATAAGTGCGTAGATTATCCTGAATTTGTTTCTCTTTTTCAATGTTGACCTGCGCGGTATGCTGTAATTCTTCCGTATAAACCATTAAAGCTTCAGACATCCGGTTAAAGGCCTCAGCCAGATGGCCCAGTTCATCCCTGGTTTTAACTTTGACCTGATAACCTAACTTACCCTTTCCGATAACCTCCACGCCCTTTTGCAGCTCCAGAATCGGCTGCGTTATCAAACGGGACCAGAGCAAAGCCAGCGCAATTACCACGATGATCATAACGGTCATTATAACGGCAAAGGATTCCTGTATTCGGTTGACAGTATTATTTATATAGTTCCGGTTATAAATTATAGACTCATGTATTTCCTTGCTGGTTTCCAGCGCAGGTTGAGAGAATTCATCGATATAAGTGGTAGCCCACAGGCCAAATCCACCACCGTCATAATCAAAAGGTACGATGGCTGCAAATTTTTGCCGGATGGTGCCATCCACCTCTTCCCAGTCGTAATACCCTGACCCAGGTTCTCCGTTGGCAATCGATTCCAGCACTTTCCAGAATGAAGGTAGGTATTCTTTCAAAGAGCTGATATTCTTTTCTCTTTCACGAAACTTGTGGATTATGATGACATACTCTTTGGAATCGATTAACGTGGTATAACCGTCTATGCCCACCGGCTGCACCACAATATCGCGCAGCGCCTGGTCCTCGCGCATCTCCCAGACCGACATACCCGGCCGAGTCTCCAGGTACATTTTAACCTGCTTGGTTACATCATGAGCCTTTTGTTTTATCAACTCTTCACCCAGGCGGTTCAGATGGATAGTGCTGTCCCGAATCGCGCTTTCACCCAGCGTCAGACTGGTTTTATTGGCAAAAGTCCCCAGGTTGCGAATGTTGATAATTGCCAGAGAACCGAGTACGCCCATCGAGACAATCAGCAGAGAAAGAAAAACCAGGAGTATTTTGGTAGCAATACTCCATTCAGACCAGTTTAATAATTTCTTCATCACATCCTCGAGGATAAAGGATTTAACTTAAAAAGACATTATCCGATTGAAGTTCATTCAGACAGTTTTGACTGGAATTCAAAGGTGCAAAAGCTCTATCCCAGGTCCTCAAAAGATAACCAGCCTTTTTTAACCGCCAAAAAAATAGCTTCAGTCCGCGAGCCTACTCCCAGCTTGTGAAAAATACTATTAACATGTCCCTGGACGGTGCGGATACTGATGCACAGTGAATCGGCTATATCCCGATTGCTCATGCCTTTGGCGGCCAGCTTCAGCACATCTTTTTCACGCTCGCTCAAATTGATTTCCGACTTCGAATCGCTGCTTTTGGCGGCTCCCAATATGGCCCTTTGGATTACTTTGCGGGCAATCGAGGGATGTAAAACCGATTCACCCTGGTGAATTGAACGGACCGCATCAATTATTTCCTGCCCGGGCACATCCTTTAACAAATAACCGGCCGCCCCGGCTTCCAGCAAGGCAAATATGTATTCATCGTTATCATAGGCGGTAAGTATCAGTATAGCCAGAGATGGAAAACGCGGTTTAACCTGCCGGGTCACTTCAATTCCGGAGGCTTTAGGCATGGAAATGTCCAGTATGGCCACATCCGGTTTGGTTTTCTCAATCAGGCTGATCGCTTCTTCGCCATCTTTGGCTTCACCGACCACTTCGAAATCCTCTTCTCGTTCCAACAGCGCCCGAGTACCCTCCCTCACTACGGCGTGGTCATCGGCAATCACGATTCTAATCTTTTCCATTTTTGTTCCTCTGGCAGAAGTATAAACCAGTTCTGAAAACCCTTCAAGAACAATATATATAATTTTTGCACGCGCAAAAAACGACGGGTATTTATACTTTCAGAGAGTAAGTATTTCTACTTATCTTTTATGCATTATACAGGTTTACTATGCAAAAAGAACAGGTTCACTGTGCGCACAAATTCAAGCATTGCAGCGGATGTCAGGAACTGCCGGCGATGTTATTCTGGTAATGTAAGAACAAAAAGTTAACTATATGGAATGATAAAGGAGGTTCGTTAATGGTTTCGCGGGTAGTTAAAAGAGGGATTTTCGAGGAAGTTGAAGACAAAGAAAATGATCTTCGCCTTTTCACTGAAATCCAGAAGTCTGTCGCCAGTTCTTCAGAAAAAACTTCTCTGGCCAATCCCGCTGCGGTAGGTCTCGGAGCTTTCGGCGCCACCACTATCTTACTCCAGTTCCATAACCTCGGCTTCGTCGGCACCGGCGCCGTCATGTGGCTGGCTTTTATCT
>DATIKD010000354.1:0-1904 GCA_035477965.1 Dehalococcoidales bacterium
AGTGAAACTCGCCGCCGAATCGGTTTCGCTCTTGAGCCTGACGGCCTCTATAATGCCATGACAGCCACTGAAAATTTGGAATTTTTTGCCCGTATATATGGTTTATCTGATTTCCAGCCCAGGATATCCTCACTTTTGAAGGCTGTTGGGTTGAGTGAACGAGCGGCTGACCGGGTGGGGACTTATTCCAAAGGTATGCGGCAAAGGCTGGCTCTGGCCAGGGCCATGGTGCATAACCCTGAAGTTTTGGTTCTGGATGAACCGACTGCCGGTGTAGACCCTTCCGGTCAGATAGAAATCAGGCAGATAATGCTGGATTTGGCTCAAAAAGAAAAGAGGACAGTTTTTCTGAGTTCACACAACCTGGATGAAGTGCAGAGAATATGCAACCGCATCGCCCTGATCGATCGCGGCGAAATCAAACTTTATGGAGAAACCAATAGCCTCAGGCGCGGAATGGGAGGCAGCGCCGTAGTAGTCGAAACTGCCCAGGAAATAGCCCAATCCCTGAAGGATGAATTGAAGCGTCTCTCCAAACTGGGACTGCACGAAATCCGGGGCAAACAACTCATTTTCATGCCACAGGAAGGTACCGAGGTTTCGGATATTATCGTGTGGTTAAGTGAACGCAAAGCCAAAATCGAAAAAGCCGGGCGGCAGGAGGCCAGCCTGGAAGAAATGTACACCGCCATCTTGAAAGAGGTGGAACCGCTATGAGAGAAATCAATCTGATCATTACCTCCAGTTTAAAAAATAACTTGCGAAATAATGTTGTGATTATCGTTGCACTGGCAACCATACTGATTTGTGCGATCGGCATGGTGGCAGCCATAGGGATCCTGGCGATAGCTCCGGAGGTTAAAAGGGAGATAATCAACCTGCATAATCTGAAATCTATGCTCTGTTTATCCGTTTACGGTTCATGTCTGGTAGGTCTGGGAATCAATATGAACGTTTTCGCCTTTCAAACGATGACGCACGAAAAGTCACGGGGAAATATAACGGCTTTGCTGGCAACGCCGCTTGAAGTAAGTCACATCTGGTCAGGTAAGAGCCTGGCTGTTTTTCTGCCCGGGCTGGTGATGGGCGTGGTTCTCGGGCTGATTTCACTGCTGGCCATCAACTACATTTATTTTGTTCCCGTAACCGGATTTCTTTTTAATGCCTGGATAGCGGTCAGCGGGTTTCTGGCTCTTCCCCTTGTTTACTTGTCCTTAAGTTTCCTGGTCCATAACATCGGGTTAACTGGCAAGCCTGCTACCGGCAACATTATTGTCCAGATATTTTTACCTTTTTTTGCCACGCTCATGATCAACCTGGGTATGCGCGGCGTTCTGGACGCCGCCTCATGGCCGTTTGCTCTGGTCAACCTGGGTGTAGCGGCAGCCATCGGCATAATCGCCTTTTGGCTTAAACCTCGACTCACACGGGAGAGAATTGTGCTGTCCGGATAGGAGGTCTTGTAGACCCGATGAAGATTATCGGCTTGAGAGATTTTCGGGAATTAAGGCAATCCAATGCCTTTCGGGTTATGCTGGTTGTGGTTACAGCCGTAACCATCGCAGCCTCCGTTGGTATCAGTATTGCCCTGGGCCGCCTGGCCTGGCTGGGAGAAGAAACTGCCAGACCGCTGCTGGTGTTGATAATAAGCCTGGTAGCTTATTTTCTGCCCTTCCTCATTATCATGGCCTTTACCTGGGGATTCGCCAGCTTGCCTGTCATCAAAGAAAAAATCAACGGCAATATAGAGTGTCTACTGGCTACGCCCATCTCTCCAGGTGCGATCTGGATGGGGAAATGTCTGGCGATTTTTCTGCCCGGATTTGCCATCGCGGTAATTTCCACTCTCATCGTATTATTGGTAATAAACCTGACAGCTATTGTCCCAGCCGCCGGAGTTTTTG
>DATIKD010000355.1:0-3362 GCA_035477965.1 Dehalococcoidales bacterium
CGGCGTAGATGTCCCATCTGTAATCAAAAAATGGAAAAAGTTTGGCTGGGCGAGAATCCGCGGGTCTTGATTGAAAACTGCCCGCAGGGCCATGGTCTGTGGTTTGACGGCGATGAATTACACCAGTTACTGGGTCAAACCAGTGAAGCGGGGGATGCCGGTAATAATGATGTAATGGGATTTATTCTGGGTACTCTCAAAGGCGAGGGTAAACCCTAAAAGACGGTATTTTTCTGGAAATTTCTGAACAGGAGGTTACTTAATGGGTCTCATCATCGGTCTTATCATCCTGGCTGTGGTGATTATCCTGGTAATCGTCGTCATTGTTATCTATAACCGGCTGGTAGGCCTCAGGAACCAGTTGAAAAATGCCTGGGCGCAAATCGACGTCCAGCTTAAGCGACGTTATGACCTGATTCCGAACCTGGTAGAAACTGTTAAAGGTTATATGCAGCATGAACGGGCTACGCTGGAAGCCGTTACTCAAGCCCGCAACATGGCGCAGTCAATGTCCGGCAGTGGTGCCAGCGTTGCCGAAAGGGCTAAAGCAGAAGGCGAATTGAGTGGTTTCTTGTCTCGGCTGATGGCAGTGGTAGAAAACTACCCGGATTTGAAAGCCAATCAAAATTTTATGGCTTTGCAGGAAGAACTTACTTCCACTGAAAACAAGATTAGCTTTTCCAGACAATACTATAACGATTCAGTTTTGAATTATAACAACCAGACTCAAATGTTCCCTTCTAACATAGTTGCCAAAATTACCGGTTTCAAAGACGGCGAGTTTTTTGAAGTTACGGTGGAAGTGGAGAAGCAAGCTCCCAAAGTCAGCTTTACTCAATCTGGTTAGAGTGGTTCATTCTGTTCCCGAGATGAACGGGAGACAGTGCCAGTATCCTGGTTTGGAACATAATCCAGGTATATGTAGTTTGGCTTTCTAAAAGGGGGTATTCGGGCTTTACATTTCTCAAAACGGACTTTGGAATGGCGTTAATATGTGGGAACAAATTCGTGCTAATCAAATAAGGTCTATAGTTCTGGTTATAGGCATGGGCATTATCCTGCTGCTGGTGGGCTATTTTCTGGGTTTGGCCCTAATGGATAATGCGGTTGCCGGATTGGTAATAGCCCTGATAGTCTGGGGTATCCTGAACCTGGTAGCTTATTTCCAGGGCAGCAGTATCGTACTGGGAATTTCAGGAGCTCGCAAGATTGAGAGGGATGATCATCCGCGTCTGTATAATATCGTTGAAGAAATGAAGATAGCTTCCGGTCTAGAAAAAATGCCGGATGTTTATATCATTGATGATCCGGCACTCAATGCTTTTGCGACCGGAAGAGATGTTCAGCATGCCTCCGTGGCTATCACTTCAGGTCTGCTGGAAAAACTCAACCGGGATGAACTGCAGGGCGTAATTGCACACGAAATCGGACACATAAAAAACAGGGACATCCGCCTGATGACGCTGGCCAGTATCCTGTTGGGAAGCATAGTGATTCTGGCCTGGTTCGGCACCCGCGTTTTGTTCTTCGGTGGTATGGGCGGAGGCAACCGTCGCGGTTCCGGCGGCGGCGCTGCCCAATTAATCATAATGGTTGTCGGCCTGATACTAATGATAATTGCCCCCATAGTTGCACAGATATTGTATTTTTCGCTCTCACGGAAACGGGAGTATCTGGCGGATGCCTCTGCCGCACTTTATACCCGCTATCCGGAAGGGCTGGCGGCGGCTCTGGAAAAACTGCAGAATAATAACACTCGGGTTCAAAAAGTCAATAAAGCCACTGCTCCGATGTACATCAGCAATCCTTTTTACAAACGAGGGATGGCGGTCAATGACCTGTTTGCAACTCACCCGCCTCTGGTAGACCGAATCAATATTCTGCGCCGCATGGCAGGGGCCGGGTATAACGATTATGAAAAATCGTTTGAAAGCATCAAAAGCTCGCGGGTTATGAATACTGCCTCACTGAGTCCCGAAGTAGTGCCCATCCGTCAGGCTACAGCCGGTATCGTGGCGGGAGAATTTACCGATAAAATAAACCGGAAGCGAGAGACCTCTGATTTAATGTGGAAGAAGAGTAACTACCAAACTGTCACCTGTGAGAGTTGCGATACAGTTTTAAGGCTGCCGCCCAGTTATGAAAAACCGACTATTCGTTGTCCTCACTGCGGGCATACCAACCAGTTAAGCTAACGGCAAAGGCAGTCATACAAAAGCGGCCAATTTCCGTTAAAAAAACAGACTTACACTTCTGCCGGGGCAGTACTCCTGGCCATCATATAACCGATGCCGGCTTTGGTATGGATATATTTGGGGTTGCGGGCATTGTCGCCCAATTTTTGCCGCAAACGTCCGATATTGACTTGCAGAAGATGATCGGAGCCGGAGTAATCTTCACCCCAAACGTGGTCAAGAAGTTGATTGCCGGTTATAACCCGTCCGGCGTTCATAGCCAGATAGGACAGCATGCGGTATTCTGTGGCGGTCAGGTTTACCTCCTGGCTTCCCAGAGTGACCAGATGTTTGGCAAAATCCACTTCCAGGTCGTTATTGACGTAAGCCGGGAGACTGGTATTTTCTTTGGAGGACTGCACGCGGCGTATGACTGCTTTAACCCGGGCCATCAGTTCTTCTACACCGAATGGCTTGGTAATATAGTCATCCGCACCGCTTTCCAGACATTTCACTTTATCCAGTTCGGTGCCGCGAGCACTCAGGATGATTATGGGGATCTGCGACCATTCGCGGATGCGCTTGCAAACTTCAAAACCGTCCATTTTAGGCATGGTGATGTCCAGAACCAATAGATCGGGCATTTCTTTTTCCAGAACGCTGATCGCTTCACAGCCGTCGGCAGCCAGTAATACCTCAAATCCGCGGACTTCAAGGTTCGCCCTGACGAACTTTCGGATGGCTGGTTCATCATCCACAACCAGAATCAGAGGTTTACGCATTTTTATCTCCTGATTATAGCTTGCCGCCCGTCCGCAAATTGAATACTAAATAACTACGGCCAGCAAAAATAATGGTTTAAAATCAGTTTAACCGCCGGCTGTTGTTTGAGACAAGGTATTTATTACAGATATTCCGTGGGAGTATCCAATCATTTTTCAATGATGAAGAGCTATAGCCGGTTATCTGTAGAAACAAGAGCGTGATTAAAAAGGTATTCAAAAATAGAAGTTTTAATAATCCGTGTTCAATATGCCGGTAATAACAGATGGTCGGGGAGTTATCACCGGTTATTCCGGGATTGGTGGGTTTAACTTTCTCCAGGTATTATTCGACTTTCAATATCCCTCGTTTGATTGGATGTGATATCAGTCCAGCAGGCCACCAGAAATATCACCTCTCCGTCCT
>DATIKD010000356.1:0-18989 GCA_035477965.1 Dehalococcoidales bacterium
GGCGCGACAATTAACGGTGCCTTAAGGTTGCCGGCATCAGATTCTGGAACGGGCTCGAAGCACCAATGACAAGCGAGCTCTGCAACCAACCGATGCCTTATTATTTTCATCTTTTATGGTGCCCCTCGCAAGGGGCATGAATGATTCTGGAGCCCCGAAAACGCCTTTACCCCTGTTCGGGGCGAAGAATCCGGCGGGGAGGGGGTCATTGAGTCGAAACTCCAGGGTTTGCCGCCCCTCGTCCAGATCCTTCAGCCTCGCCATTCGAGGCTTCCAGGATGACAACCGAAAGGGACTCCGGCATGACAACGACGGAGGGGGTCCAGATCCTTCAGCCTCGCCAATCGAGGCTTCCAGGATGACAACGAAAGAGGCCTCCAACATGACAAGGAAAAAAGGGACTCCGGCATGACTACTTGTTTTTACACCGTGATTATGAAAAAACGGGAATGGATTTTCTCCACTCAGACATCAGACTGTATTCTTATATCCCTGGCGGGCAGTATTATTTCCCGGATCTTTCGGCCACCTTCTTCTTAACGTAGTCGATAAATCCCCCCATATCGGTCAGGACTTTCAATTCCTCATCCACCAGTTCAATATCAAAGGCCTCTTCCAGTGCCACCATAACCTGCACCACATCCAGTGAATCCGCTCCCAGATCCTTGAAAGTAGTAGTGGGAGTAATAGTGACCTTTTCCTTGCGGGTTATCCTGGCTATGGATTTGCGTAAAACTTCTTCAACTTCCAGTGTTCTGTCAACAGCCATTGAATACTCCTTAACATCATTTGTACCCCGTTCAGGTATTCGGGACATTCAGTCTGGCCCGGATATCAGCCAGTTCTTTTTTCAGGGCATTCACGATATCTTTTTCCGCCAGCTCTTTAACATAAGCCATGGCCCGGGCGATTTCATCCGCGCGGGAACGCCCGTGAGCTTTAATCGACAGTCCGTTTACCGCCCAGATAGGCCCGCCGCCAACAGCTTCAGCCGCGTTGGTCAACCGGAGAAAATTACCGCATAGTTCTTTTATCTCCGCTTCAGGCATTTTGCCTTTCAGATTTTCCTCCATCCAGTGGGCGGTGACATGCCCCAGGCATTCATAGAATTTGACCAGCACATTGCCCACAAAGCCATCGCAAACCACCACATTGGCTTTACCCGTGGGAATATCATACCCTTCTATGTTACCGATAAAATTCAGTCCGCTTTTCTTGAAGAGCGGAAAAGCATTCTTGACCAGTTCATTGCCCTTGCCTTCTTCCGCCCCAATACTCAAAAGGCCCACGCTGGGGTTAGCGATATTAAGCAGGGCGCGGGCATAGACCGTTCCCACGATGGCAAAATCCAGGAGCTGGTCGGGGCGCACATCTACATTACCACCCACATCCATGATCACGGTGTTAGGTGCAAAGCCGACAAATGGCCCACCCAGCACCGGTTTGGAAACCCCTTCCACCATGCCCAGTATCATCAGAGCGGAGGCAATCACGCCTCCGGTCGGCCCGGCCGAAAGCACTGCCTGGGCCCGGCCGTCTCTGACCAGTTTGGTGGCCAGTGCAATGGAGGCCTGACGCTTCGTACGCAAAGCGTAAGCCGGCTGTTCACCTTCAACCAGATATTCATCCGTATGCACTATTTCAATATCCAGTCCGGCTATTGGGTATTTATCCAGTTCAGTTTTGATTTTATCCTGCTGACCCACCAGGATAACTCCCAAACCAGCCTCTCTGGCAGCCTTGACCGCTCCTTTGACCACATCTGCCGGGGCGTAATCCCCACCCATGGCATCAACAGCTATTCTCATTCGCTTAACCTCACAACAGCTTCACCACTGATTATGGTTTCGCCTTTTTGATTTATACACAACACCGAACAGGTTACCCGCATTTGCTGATTTTCCTGAGATATTTTTTCAATTCGGCCCTGCACTGTCAAATCATCACCGGGACGGGCCGGCATTTTGAATCGAACATTGAACCTGCCGCCGTTCAGCCAGTTTTTGCCAAACGCCCGGGTCATCAATTGAGAGCAAAAAGCCAGATTCAACATACCGTGCGCTATGGTTCCTCCGGCGGGCGTTTTCCGGGCAAATTCGGCATCAATATGCACCGGGTTATAATCATGACTGGCGCGGGCATAAGCATTGATCATCTCCTGGGTCATAGGCTTTTTTATTTCACCCAGCGACTGTCCCACCTGCAATGCAGAATAGGCGTTTTTCATTTCATTCTTCACCCATCCGGGATTCCGGCAGGACAAAGCCCACTTTCCCCGTCAGTACCGTTTTGTTGTCCTGATTCACAACCCGGATATCGATATTCATCAAACGCAGTCCTCCGCGCTCAATCCGGCGGCTGACTTTAGCATAGCAGGTAATGGTATCGTTGATTCTGACCAGTTCTAAAAAATCCAGTTCCTGGGAAACATGAATGGTGCCGGAAGGCATACTGACAGAATGGACCAGAGTTGCCATGGCAAAGGCCGTGACGGCCATGGGCGGCACCAGCCCATCCTGGAGAAACAGGCTGTCTGTCTCCTGGGTAGCTCCCAGGTAAAGCTCCACAGCTTCTTTATCCAAAAGGTAACTGCGGGGAGGGAATTCAAATCCGGCAGTCAGTTGATTGTAATCTTTTTTGGATTGTTCAGTCATATCTCGTTTTATACCTGGATGGACCAGGTACTCTTTATGAATGCCAGAATACTAACATGGTAAACAACAGTCCGTCAATAATCAAGCCGAATGGCATAATTCCACTGCCAGTATATTTATAGCCAGGTCGGCTTCGTAGCGGCCGGTCTTGATAGCCACATCCGTTTCCAGCAATTTCCGATAGATCTCTTTCAGGCCGTCCAGAGTATAGCGCTGGGCGCGGGTGCTCATTCTTTCCCACAAGAAAGGACTAAATATTCCCAGATGGCTCTGGATTTCGGATGAGGATTTCTTCAAGGCCTTCAGTTCTTTTATTTGAATCAGTGCCTGCACCTGGCGGGCCAGCAGGGCCAGAATCTGCGGGGCCACTACGCCGCTCTGCAGCAATTTCTGTAAAATCTGCTCAGCCACTCCGGCCTTATGGTCCAGAATGGCATCCACCAGCATAAAAATATCCGCTTCCTGCGAAGCGGCCACCACGGCCCGCACGTCTTTTTCTTCTATTCTCCGCCCGGCCGTGTAAGCAGTCAGTTTTTGAATTTCATTAGACATGGTGAAAAGGTCGCCGCCTACATATCCCATCAACAGATTGGTGGCCTGTACCGAAATGCTGCTGCTGTAGTGGGCCACTCTGGACTGAATCCATTGCGAGAGCTTGCTCCCTTTTAAAACCGGAAACGATCTGACATTGGCTTTTTCAGATATGGCAGTAAAGAGCGGATTATTATGTAAAGAAGTTTTTTTGAATTCTATGGTGTCCGTTAAAACCAGTATCGTGGAAGGCGGCATTCGATTAATGCATCCGGCCAGAGCGGCGGATTCATCTTCTCTGGGACCTTTTTTCGGTCTGGCGGACTTGTCTTTAGGTTCGAAACGCTCCAGCAAGCCTTTTATCACCACCAGGCGGTGCGATGACAGGAAGGGCGCCGTTTCCACGCAGGCTCTCAATTCATTCAAAGTCAGTTTTTGCCCTTCCAGCAGGTTGGTATTGGTGTACATAACATCGAAGTCTCCCAGTCCCTTTTTGATTTCGGACAGGGCTTCCACGCGGGAAAATTCATCCTCACCCCACAGGATATACAGCAAAGCATCCTCCTCAGGATAATATTTTATTTTATCACACCCCGCCTGTCTCCTTCAGCAAGGGTCAGAACCGCCATTCTATCCCGCCGAGAATTGAACAAAGCCCTGCCAGAGAGTAAAATGAAAGCTGGTAAACAGATTCAATTTTAAGAATTTTAATGGAATATGAGGCTAAGAGATGAGCGTTAATATAGGCATTGTGGGACTTTCCAAGAGCGGTAAAACCACCATTTTTAACGGCTTGACCAAAGGCAAAGCTGCCACTGGCGGCTATTCTAAAAAAGACCAGGCCAATATCGGCATGGCCGCAGTACCGGACCAACGTGTCCATCAACTGGCGGAGATTTTTCACCCTAAAAAGAAAGTTTTTGCGGAAGTAAAATACATCGATATCGGAGCTTCGGTTAAAGAAATGGCCACCGATAAGGGCATCGGCGGGCAACTGCTCAATCAACTCAGCACGGTTGACCTGCTTCTCAACGTGGTGAGGGCATTTAAAGAAGACAGCCTGCCCCATCCGGAAGGCAGCCTGAATGTTGCCCGTGATATGGAAGCCATGAACCTGGAACTGGCTTTCTCAGACCTGGCTATCCTGGAAAAACGTCTGGAGAAGATGGAAAACTCCCTCAAATCAGCCAAACAGGTTGAACGGGCGGCTATTCAAAAAGAACAGGAGTTGCTGCAGAAAATCAAAGCCGACCTGGAAAAAGATATTCCCATACGTGAGATGCCGCTGACTCCGGATGAACTTAAATCCCTCGGCAACTACCAGTTCTTAACCGCCAAACCCCTTTTGCATGTGGTCAACCTGGGGGAAGACCAGCTTCCGGAAGCCGGAGAACTGGAAGAAAAATGGAATAAAATTTTTGCCAAACCCAAAGCCCGCGTGATTGCTTCCTGCGGCAAGCTGGAAATGGAGCTTTCCCAGATGGAGGATGACGCCATGCAGGAATTCCGCCAGGAACTGGGTATGACCGAATCCGGACTGGACCGCACCATCAGAGTGTCCTATGAACTGCTGGATTACATTTCCTTCCTGACGGTGGGAGATGACGAATGCCGGGCCTGGCCAATCCGCCGCGGAACTGAGGCGGTGAGAGCGGCCGGGAAAGTGCATACCGATATTGAACGCGGTTTTATCCGGGCTGAAGTCATTCATTACATAGATCTCCTCAGGGTGGGCGGGCTGGTGGAAGCCAAAAAACAGGGGCTTCTGCGCCTGGAAGGCAAGAACTATATCGTTCAGGATGGGGACTGCATCAATTATCTGTTCAATGTCTAGTCATTTTCATCTGACAGACCTGTTATAATGAGAACACTGCAGGTTGTTACCGAGGTTGAAGTTGCCAGAGCGAAAAATACTGATAGTTGAAGATGATGATACACTGCTCAGTCTGCTCAAATATAATCTGGAGAAAGACGGCTACCAGACCTTGACGGCGGGTGATGGGCTGAAGGGACTGGAGATGGCCCGCCAGTTCAAACCCGAAATGGTGATTCTGGACTGGATGCTGCCCAAAATGGATGGATTGGAAGTCTGCCGAATTCTGCGCAAAGAAATGACCATCCCCATCCTGATATTGACCGCCAAAACTGATGAGATAGACAAAATACTGGGGCTGGAGATGGGAGCGGATGATTATATTACCAAACCCTTCAGCCTGCGCGAATTGCTGGCCAGGGTCCATGCCGCATTCCGCCGAATAGATATGCAGCAGGCTGCCGCCCCTCAACCGGCCTCATCCTCGCAGATCCTTAAAGCCGGAGAGTTTGAAATTGATGTGGCCCGTCATACTGCCAAAAAAACGGGGCAGGCTTTGGAACTGACCCCTAAAGAATTTGATCTACTGGTTTTCCTGGTGCGTAATTCCTCCCAGGTATTTAGCCGTGATATTCTTCTCTCCCGGGTTTGGGGCTATGATTTTGCCGGTGATTCCCGCACGGTAGACGTACATATCCGCTGGCTGAGAGAAAAAATTGAGAAAAATCCGGAATCACCTGAGCATCTAATGACTATTCGCGGAGTTGGGTATAAATTTGAACCTTGAAATCCGGCCTGACCGGAGGTTATTGTGCAGGCCTGCATCCGTAAGCAACAGCTCTCTGCCGGATTGGAGAAATCTGAATAAACGGCCCGGAATTCCCGCGGGCCGGAACTGAAATCCAAAATCAGGATTGATGTTTTCTAAATTTTGAGTATAATAGAAAAATGCTGAGTCTTTATTGGAAAATTACATTACCCTTTATCCTGCTGGTGATTTTAGGCATGGGCGGATTGGGATACTACCTGGTTAATACGCACCGCCAAACCCAGCTTGACCAGTTTCAGGATTATCTGACCAAAGAGGCTAAACTGCTTGCCGAAACCGCCCGGCCGTATTTTATCGAACAGGCTTCTTCCGACCGTCTGGATGATCTATCCAGGAGAATCGGCCAGAATATCCAGGCGCGTATCACTTTTATTTCACTGGATGGAAATGTACTGGGCGATAGCGATGAAGAGTTAATCCATATTGAAAATCAATCTACCCGGACGGAGTTCGTGCAGGCACTGCAAACCGGTTTGGGTACAAGCCAGAGATTTGATCCGGCGGCTGGTGAGATGGTCATTTTTGCGGCCGTTCCGGTGATGCGGGACCAAACCGCTCTGGGCGTCGCTCGAGTCGCTCTGCCACTTAGTGACATCAACTCTTTAACCGGTCCCATCCGCACCACCATTCTTTCCACTCTGCTGGCTACATTGCTGGTAATTCTGGCTGCCCTTTTTCTGACTCACATGATTACACGGTCCATCCGTAATGTCACCGGCGCGGCTGTAAAAATTGCCTCCGGACAATACGATCATACCATTAAGGTGGATTCTAACGATGAATTGGGACGCCTGGGCCATGCCTTTAACCGGATGTCTTCGGTGATCAAAGAAAATATGCACAACCTCTCTGAAGAGAAAAACAAGTTATCCACCGTTTTATACACGCTATCGGATGGAGTGGTCATGACCAATGCCCGCAGACAAGTCCTGCTGGCCAATCCGGCGGCTGAAAATCTTTTTGGTTTTAAAGAAAAATCAGCCCTGAACAAACCCCTGATTGAAGTCACTTTCAGCTATGAAACGGAGAATATCCTGAATCAGTGCCTTTCCACTATGCAAAAACAGACCATTCAGATGGATACCCCTAATAACAAATTCCTGAGAGTTTATGCAATCCCTTTGAAAACCGAAAAACTGACCGGGGCGGTAATGTTATTCCAGGATTTAACAGAGCTGCGCAATTTGCAGACCATGCGCCGGCAGTTCATCGGCAATATCTCTCATGAACTTAAAACCCCATTGGCCGGCATTAAAGCCGTGGTCGAAACATTGAAGGAGGGGGCCATTAATGACTCTGCCGTAGCGGCCGACTTTCTCAATAGAGCCGATTCTGAAGTAGACAGCCTGACCCAACTGGTTGATGAATTGATAGAACTGACCCGCATAGAGACCGGAGAAGCCAAACTAATCAAGGAAGCCCATAATCTGAACGAAGTGATTAAAGATTCGGTTAACCGTCTGGCAACGCAGGCTGAACGCAAACAGATTCAGATCTCTTTTTCTCTTTCGCCTGATTTACCCCCGGTGCAGATCGACCGTGAACGCATCCAGCAGGTCATCTCCAACATCATGCATAATGCGATTAAATTTACGCCCGGCGGGGGCCAGATCAGCATCACCACTTCGCTGGAAGAAAAATATGTTATAACCCGCATCAAAGATACCGGCATCGGCATTGCCAAAGAGGACATCATACATATCTTCGAACGCTTTTTCAAAGCCGACCGGTCCCGCACCCAGCAGGGCAGCGGATTGGGTCTGGCCATTGCCAAACACATTGTGCTGGCCCACAACGGGCGCATCTGGGTAGAAAGCCGTGAGGGACAGGGAGCCACTTTTAGCTTCAGCCTTCCGTCCGCCAACAAGTAACTACTAAAGGGCCGGGGCGGAATCGGGGCCGGTGTCTGACGTCCGGCCAGTCTTGTCTTTCTCACCAACCGGGGGTCTGGGAACTCGGGGCGGCCTGGGTTCAGAATTGAAGCGGTTCATAGCCGGGTTCAGTCCGGATGTCAGTAGAACTACCACCGCCTCCGCTACTCTTTTAATGGTTTCGTCAATGACCGGTTTATCCTCTTCCGTAAAATCACCCAGAACATAATCCCGCATGGGATCCAGCCCTGTTTCGTTCTGCCCCTGAGGGCGGCTGATACCCACCCGGATGCGGATAAAATTCTGTGTACCCAGAGCTTCAATAATTGATTTAACTCCGTTGTGGCCGCCTGCCCGGCTGTCCGGCCGGATGCGGATTTTGCCCAGAGGTAAATCCAGGTCGTCATGAATTACAATCAGGTCCTCAAACGGTACAGCGTACTTCTGCATTAAAAGTGCAACCGATTCACCGCTCAGATTCATATATGTCTGCGGTTTGGCCAGCACCACCCCGAAGCCGGCGATACTCCCGCTGCCCACCCGCGCTTTGCCCTGTTTTTTATCCATTTCCATGCGGTGGGTTTTGGCCAGATGGTTAATGCACTGGAAGCCGATATTATGGCGGCTGGCGGAATATTCTCGTCCCGGATTGCCTAACCCAACGATTAGTTTCATCAATTTCCGTTATCCTTTGTTATCCAGCGGCGGAATCCCCAGTTTTTGCAACAATTCCGCTTCACTGATCTGGGTTATTCCCAGCGCCCTGGCGCGAGCCACTTTGGAACCCGGCTCAGCCCCCACCACCAGAAAACTGGTCTTGCGGGTGATATCCCCTTTAGCGGTGCCTCCCAGCGCCCGGATTTTTTCTTCCGCCTCCACCCGGCTGAAAAATTGCAGCGTGCCGGTGATCACAAATTCCTGTCCGGCCAGCGGCAAATCCGCCGAGGATGACAGTTTTTCAGTTCTCAGATTGACTCCGGCTTCCTTTAATTTTTTCACGATGGCCCGGTTGCGTTCTACTTTGAAGAATTCCAGGATACTGGCCGCAATTTTGGGACCGATTGTAGCTACCGCCACCAAATCTTCATAACCCGCCTTTTCCAGTTCTTCTATACTGTTGAATCGCTCGGCCAGGCGGCCGGCCATCTCCTCTCCAATATGCCGGATGCCGAGGGCATATAAAACACTGGCAAATGGGCGGGTCCGGCTTTTTTGAATTTGCTCAATCAGTTTGGAAGCACTTTTAGACCCCATTCTTTCCAGGTTTTCCAGTTGTTCCTGTTTTAAATAATAGATATCCGCCACGTCTTTGACCAGCCCGGCGGCCAGGAGCGCCTGGCTCAACTGCTCACCGATGCCGCGGATATCCATGGCAGTCCGCCCGGCAAAATGCTGAAGATGGTCCTGCAGTTGGTCCGGACAGGCGGCATTGGTGCAGTAATACATGACTTCGCCTTCTTCATGAAAAACCTCAGCCCCGCAGGACGGACAGGCCGGGCGGCCCCGGTCGGCATCAAAGGCTTTTTCCAGTAGGCTGAATTCTTTTGACAGCGCAGGACGGCGGCTGATGATTGGCCCAACCACCTCCGGGATGACGTCCCCGGCCCGCCGTACAATGACCGTATCCCCCTCGCGGATGTCTTTGCGCCGGATGTCATCCTCATTATGCAGTGAAGCCCGGCTGACGGTCACACCCCCGATGGACAGCGGCGGGTCCAGAATAGCCACGGGATTTAAGGTGCCGGTGCGGCCGACACTGAGCTGGATTTCTTTCAATAACGTCACGCCTTCCACCGGCGGGAATTTATAGGCCAGCGCCCAGCGCGGCTCCCGCCCCACGCTGCCCAGTTCATTTTGCAGGCGGACCTGATTTATTTTGAGCACAATACCGTCAGCTTCGTATTCAAGACTCTCCCTTTTTTCCGTCCACTGCCGGTAATAGTTTTTAACATCCTCCAGTTTCTCGGCCAAAAAATTGCGGGGATTGGTGCGAAAACCCAGCGAATTCAAAAACTGCAGAGTCTCCCAGTGGCTTTCACTGCCCGGGCCCCCTTCCATCCAACCCAGATGATAGACATACATATCCAGCGGGCGGCGGGCGGTTATGCGCGGGTCAAGCTGCCGGACCGAACCTGCCGCGGCATTGCGCGGATTGGCAAAAAGCGGCAGGCCGTCTTTGGCCCGCTCGGCATTCACCCTTTCAAACCCCGATTTAGGCAGATAGACCTCCCCCCTAACCTCCAGTGCGGCCGGAGCGTTCTCCGGTAAAACCAGCGGGACACTGCGGATGGTTCTGATATTCTGGGTAATATTTTCTCCCCGCGAGCCGTCGCCCCGGGTGGCTCCGATTTCCAGTTTGCGATTGATATAAATCAAAGAAACGGCCAGGCCGTCTATTTTATGTTCACACACAAAATCGAATTTTTCTCCAGGAACCAGCTTAGCCACTCGTTTGTACCAGGCTTCCAGTTCTTCATCATTGCCCACGTCTGCCAGAGAAAGCATGGGAATACGGTGTTCCACAATGCCCAGGGATTCCACCGGGGCGGAGCCCACTCTCTGTGTGGGGGAGTCCGGAGCAATTAACTGCGGATACTGTCTTTCCAGCTCACGCAAAGCGTGCATCAGCTTATCGTATTCGGCGTCGCTGATTTCAGGCGCATCTTTAGCGTAATAAAGATGGTTGTGGTAATGCAGTTCCTTACGCAGTTGATCAATTTTTTGCTGAATTTCAGACCAGTTGTCCGGCATAAATTCCCTTTCCAATGCGGGTTTTGACTAAAGTATAGCACATATCAGTCACAGATGAGCGTGTTTAATACAGTTCGGGGGCTGCCTCAGGGTAGCATTGGATTTTAAGAGGTCTTTGTGCTAGTTTAGCTATATGAGCATAAATCCGGATATTATCGTTATCGGGGCGGGGGCGGGAGGAATGATGGCCGCCGGACGGGCGGCTGAATGCGGCGCCCGGGTCAAAATATTGGAGAAAATGGAACAGCCCGGCAAGAAAATCCTGGTCAGCGGCAAATCCCGCTGCAACCTGACAAACAGTTGCGACCTGGAGACCTTTATCCGGGCTTTCGGCCCCAACGGACGTTTTTTATACAGCGCTTTCAATCGCTTTTTTCGTGAAGAACTGATTGATTTTTTAAACAAAAGGGGTGTGGAGACTAAAACTGAGCGGGGCGGGCGGGTCTTTCCGGCCTCGGATAAAGCCCGCGACGTAGTCGCCGCTTTTAAGAGCTATCTGAAAGAAAACCGGGTCGATTTGCAGACCCAGAGTGAAGTTAAAGTCATTTTAACTGAAAAAGGGGCGGTAAGCGGAGTCCGGACCGCGTCTGCGGAGTGGCCTTGCCGGGCTGTCATTCTGGCCGCCGGAGGGGCTTCCTGGCCGGCTACCGGCTCAACCGGTGACGGCTTCCGCCTGGCCGCCGGACTGGGGCACACCATTACCAAACTCCGTCCGGCCCTGGTACCGCTGGTAGTAGAAGAGATTGAACTGGCCCAAAATCTGCAGGGGACCAGCCTTAAAAACATCTGTTTAACAGCCTACCGGGGCAGGTCAGATTCTATCGATTCACCCCAATCCTGGAAGAACATCATTGACAGCCGGCGGGGAGAAATGATGATAACCCACTTTGGGCTGGGCGGCCCGGTTACTCTTTTAATGAGCCTGGATATCGTGGATGCCCTGGATAGCGGGCCGGTCAGCGCCGCCATCGATCTGAAGCCCGCCCTGGATATGGAAGAAATGCAGTTGAGATTACAAAGAGATTTCAATACCTTCAGCCGAAGGTCCTTCCAAAATATCCTGAAAGAACTTCTGCCGCAGAAAATGATAGCCCCAATCGTGAAATTGAGCGGCATCCCGGCCGAGAAGAAGGCAAATCAAATTAATGCCCGCGAAAGGGACGGGCTGGCAGTTCTCTTGAAATCCCTGAGGTTTAATATCCGGGGGCCCCTGCCCCTCAGTTCAGCCATGGTTACCGCCGGCGGAGTCTCGCTCAAAGAAATCGACCCCCGCAGTCTGGCTTCCAAACTGGTTAAAGGACTCTATTTTTGCGGGGAAGTGATGGACCTGGATGCCGATACCGGCGGTTATAATCTGCAGGCAGCTTTTTCTACCGGTTTCGTTGCCGGTGAAGGCGCCGCCCAATTTATCCGGAGCCAACCGGACGGTTTCGTAAAAGGGGCCGTTTAGAAGCCGGCGCACGGCTTGAATTCAGTCCGCTTCCCACCGGGCTATCACCCTCGCCCAGGCCGCGTTAGCCTTAATTTTCAGGGGCAGGGCTATCACTTCAAAGCTTTTTTGAATGGGTATTTTGTCCAGATTGGTCAGATTCTCCAGACTGCAGATGCCGTGAGCAAGCAGTTTCTTGTGAATGGGAAAGGGCGTCCTGTCGGGTGAAGGCATATCCATGCCCAGTAGTTTGATTTTCCTCCGGATAAAAAACTGGCACAGTTCCTCGCTCACCACCGGATGATCAGTATAGTAACTCGGAAGCCCGTAAAACCGGTCGCAGCCCGTCAAAAGCAGGACCACAGAATTGGTCTGCACACTGGAGGCATATTCCGGCTTTAATCCGAGGATGGATTGGCCGCGCACGTCCAGCAAACAGCCCTGGCCAATAAAGCTGTCGACTCCGATTTCAGATATAAAAACCCGGCTATCGGTGAGGTGCATGGGGCCGTCCAGGTGAGTACCCGCATGCATCCCCGCCGCCAGGGAGTGATCGTTAAAATAATCTTTATCCAGACGGCGTGACTGCTGCAGAGCGATGCTTTCATCGCCGGGATAAACCGGCATGCCATTTTCAATTACCTGAGAGAGGTCCAGATTAATTGACATTTCCTATCCTGACATTAAAGAAAACGGAAACCGAATTCCTTCAATATTCGCGTGAGCGCCAGCAAAGGTAAACCTACCACGTTGTAATAGTCTCCGTGGATTTTCTCAACCAGCAGACTGCCCAGGCCCTGGATGGCATAGGCGCCGGCTTTATCCAGCGGTTCTCCGGTGGCCACATAGTTCGTTATTTCGCTGACGCTTAGCCGGCGAAAATAAACGCGGGTTTCAACCCAACTCGAAATCATCTTCCCGCTTCTGGCATCGAGGACGGTCAGACCGGTAATGACACGGTGAGATTTACCGCTTAACTTTTTCAGCATGCTAACCGCTTCAGCGGCAGTGTGGGGTTTTCCGATTACCTGCCGGCCGATGACCCCGATGGTATCCGCGGCAATGATTACGGCCTCCGGATATCTGGCGGCCACTGCGCGAGCCTTGCCCTCAGCTATTTCGACCACCATCTCTTCCGGTCGGGAGCCGGCTCTCCATTCTTCGTGATAATCGCTGGCCTCAACTTTGAATTGCAGGCCAATTTTTTCCAGCAGTTCGCGGCGGCGGGGCGAAGCGGAAGCTAAAATTAAACTTCTTTCGTTGTTTGGCATTGGCCCTGGTTCCTCTTGATATGGGTTTAAATATTACCCTGCCTCGGGCTCATTCGAAACTAAATTCCGTAGTGTGAAAACAAGTTGTCATCCTGGAAGCCTCGAATGGCGAGGCTGAAGGATCTGGACGAGGGGCGGCCAACCCTCGTTTCATTGTCACCCCCGTTAATTCGTTGTCATCCTGGAAGCCTCGAATGGCGAGGCTGAAGGATCTGGAGGAGGGGTCGCACTCGCCCCCCTTTTTTCACCTTCATTCCAGTCACTTTAGGCCCCCTCCCCGCCTACCTGTCTTCCAGAATTTCCACAAACTGCAGTAATTTGGTTTTTATCTCATCCGCCGAAGTGATAGTCTGGTCCAGCAAGTCCATATCCAGCACAAAAAGCGGAACATCAATCCGGCTCAGCATATCCCGGTAGGTCTTTATCAGCGCCGCTCCCTGCCGGCAGCCGACATGGGCATATAATACCGCCCCATCCACTTTAAACTGGCGGGCGCATCTTTCAGTTTCTGCCAGTATACGCTCATTCAGCGGTCCGTAGGAGGCACACTCCGGAAATGCCAAACTCTTTTTAACCAGGCTTTCCAGCGGACGCTCGGGGTCCAGTTTCAAATCGCCCCATTGCCCGAAAAGAGGCTCCACTACGCTGACCGCCCCGGTCTGGCGGGATACCTCACCCAGGAGGCCCATCAGGTAGACCGGCGGTATGAAAAGGCTCATTAAGCGGAATTTTTCGGGTTGGACTGCGCCCTGCCCCAGCCTGACCATCTCACTTAATTCCGCCCGCAGGGTTTCCAGATAGGTGATGACTTCCGGATGTCCCGGCATCAAATAGGAAGACATCATAAATTCGGCAAAGCGGTGCATCGGGAAAGGCGAAGGCACGGCTTTTCGGAGTTCATATATCTGCTGGTAAAGGTCAATCTGATGGTTCAGACGCGCTATGATATCGGAAAGCTTCTGCCAGTCCATTTGGCGGCCGGTGGTCCGTTCCAAAAACTCAATCAGGCCCCGCAGTTCTTTCACGCCGTAGGCAATCTCGGCCGGGCTGTCACTGAACGGAATATCCACAAAATAACCCGGAGCATCAGTCAGTTCAAGAAGCAATTCACTGCTCTTGGCGCTGTTGTCACAGCACAGGTTGGACCACGTCACGGCATCCGGCCGCGGCAGGTCTCCGCAGGCCAGCGCGCCGGTCAGGACCCGGTGAGCCGAACAGATTTCCGGCGCCAGTCCCAGTTCTGAGGCCTTGGCCAGCATCTCGCCCACGCTGCCGGTAAAAGCCGGTACCATCCAGCTAGTGGTTTCGGCGTGCATGGGCACAATATCCATGGCATACAATATTTCCGCGGGCATGAAAATGGTGTGCAGGACCAGGGGTTTATGGTCAATTCCGGCATTAAGTATACGGGTAAAATATCCGGTTAGAAACTGGTAATATAGATTTTCGCTGGGCTTTACCTCAGGGCGTCCGCGGTTCATTTTCTGTATCATGCGGAAGCTTCTGACCACAGTATCCAGCCTGGTGCGTGTTGAGGGTGAGACTGTCATATAGTTACCTGCCTTTGGCGCCTGACCCGTGATGGCTATCTTATGGGTAAAATATACCCCCACTGAGACATAAAGTCAAAGCCTTCAGACCAGGCCGGACCGGTGATGGAGCGGATTAAAAAGGTCAGCCGCCGGGCTTAACCGGCCTGGGCCGCCGGTAAAATGGCCTGTCTCCGGCGCTATTCCGGCTTTGGCGGTCCCAGATGGTTGCGCATGGCTTCCATCCAGTTAGCCGATTTTACTTCGCGCTCCAGCACGAAACGGATGTGACCTGCCATGGCCGTTTTCAATTCCTGCCCCAGTGCGGCCTGGATTTTAAGCCGGCTGATCACCTCACCCGCACTGCGCTGAAAAAGGCGCAGTACTTTCAAAGCATCCACCGAAAGCGGAAATGCCGAGGGATGCTCGAAGGCGCATTCAGGACACAGCACGCCGCCGGCGGCCGGGCCAAAATAATTGTTGACCGGTTTCAGGACCTGCCGGCAGGAGACACATTCCTGAAGCTGAGGACGGTAGCCGGTCATATCCAGCAGGTGCAGTTCAAAATAACGCAGAGAAACTTCCGGACTCTCCGCCCTGGCCAGCCTTTCCAGCGTTTCCAGAAAAAGCCGGAAAAGGGCGGGACTGGCCACCCGCGCTACCGTAAACTGATTGATCAATTCAGCCGCATACAGTCCGCCGGAGGTCAGTATCAGGTCATTCTTCAGGCCGGCAAAGCTGTCCAGGCACTGAGCCCCTATAATGGTGTCCAGATTACGGCCGCGGGCCAGATTGAGGCGGCTGTAAGTCAGCAGTTCAAGGTGTCCTGCCATCTTGCTTTTAGGTTTACGCACCCCTTTGGCCACCGCATCGATTTTCCCGTATTCCGGAGTGTAGAGCGTCAAAATGCGGTCAGCTTCACCCAGTTTGGTTTTGCGGATAATGACGGCATCCGTGGTATACTCGCGGGCTTCAGGCATTCATTTGGCTCCCTCAGCCCGTTTTTTCAACCGCGATTGGACCGCATCTCCGGTCAGTTCGCGTATAGCGTCCCCAGCAATCCAGCGAGCGGCAGAAGAATCTATTTTCTTAATCTCCCATGCCAGCGTAACCGCTTTGCGGTTCAGGCTTTGATTGCGCTTGCCGATGTGCCGCAAAGCCCAGTTGACTGCCTTCCGGACAAAGTTGCGGGAATCGGTCGAACCTTCGGATATCAGATCAAAATACTGCTCAAACCGGCTATCCTCGGCTTTTTTATCTTTAACAGCCAAACAGGCTATCAGTACAAATCCGGCCCTTTTCACAAATTCAGGCTCGCGGCGTCCCCATTCAAAGGCTTTCGCCCAGGCATAAGGAGTCAGCGCAAAGAGATTCATACAGCACTGGTCGCAAATATCCCAGGAATCAAACCCGGCCACCCAGCGCTCCATCTGTTCCTGGGTGACCTGAGCCGGCACTCCCACCAGAGTGGCCAGCAGGCGGGCTTCATGTATCCCGGACTGCCAGAACATCTCGGAAAGCGCCTGATTCCCGCCCAGTGTTTTAGCCAGCGGTCTCACCACGGTCATGGGAATGCCCAGGGCATTTTGGGGATTTATTCCGTAGCGGGCCATCCCGGCTCGGTTTACCGGATTATACATGGCTTTCAAACGGTCGATAGTGGCCGCATATTGCTCTGCAGTGTTCATCCTGATTCCAGTTTAGGTTTTAAAACCAATTTATTCAAGCTGCTACAACCTGAGGGCGCCGGCCGGCCGGATGGGAACTTACACTTGCTAGCCTGACATGCATAAAGTAAACTTAGGGGGAGTGGAATTGCAGGTCAGGCAGGAAAAAACATGGCGCAAATCCGCCCTTTCAAGGGCGTAAGATACAGTCCCTCCGGATCAGGAGACATGGCGGCTCTGATCAGTCCGCCTTATGATATCATCAGCCCTCAGCAGCAGGAAGCTTTATACCAGGCCAGCCCGTATAACTTCGTGCGCATTGAATTTAACCGCGAACTGCCGCAGGATAGCGCGGAGGATAACCGCTACACGCGTGCGGCGGCTTTTCTCACCAACTGGCAGAAAGAGGGCATCCTGAAGCAGGATGAGACCGCCGCCTGCTACCTGCACGTCCATGCTTTTAGCTGCGGCGGCCGCCGTTATTTGCGGCAGGATATCATCGCCGCGGTGAAACTGGAGGAATGGGACAGCCGGATTATACGGCCGCATGAAAACATCATTCCCCGCGCTAAAAGCGACCGCATGAGCATGCTTTATGCCTGCCGGTGCAATACCTCACCCATACTGGCGATGTACGCCGACCCCCAAAAAGTGATTTCCGGCCTGATCGCGGCTCAAAAAAAGGAGACACCCATTATGGATTTCGTGGATGCCTGGGGGGAGGGGCACCAGGTCTGGGCCGTAAACCGCCCGGAAGTTATCCGCAAATTACAAAATGAATTAGCCGCGCAACCGCTGTATATTGCGGACGGGCATCACCGCTATGACAGCGCCTTAACCCTTAAGCGCGAAAAGAGCGCTCAAAATCCTCCTTCCGGCGGTGAGGAAGGCTGGAACTATGTGATGGCTTCCCTGATGGACATGGCCGACCCGGGCTTGATAATATTACCCACCCACCGCCTGGTTAGAGGCATCGCCGGAGGACAACTCTCCGGTCTGAAGTCCCGCCTGGAAGCTTTTTTTGATATTCAGGAGATATCCCTCCATTCCGCTGAAGTCTGGTCCAGGATTGACCGCTCTTTAAGCGGCCTCAACCCGGATGCTCAACAAGTCAGTCTGGCGGTTATCGGGCTGACCGAAAACCAGGTCACCCTTTTAACCCTCAAAAATATTTCGGCCGTCAGCAACCTGATGCCCGCCTTCCACAGTGAACTGTATAAAAAGCTGGATGTCAGCCTTTTAGACCACATTATCCTGGAAAATCTGCTGGGTTATAACAAGGACAAGGAGGACATCTTGCTGGCTTATACCCATGACCGCAGTGATGCCCTCCGCAGGGTCAGCAATCAGGAATATCAAATGGCCTTTCTGCTTAATCCGGTAGGCCCCGCGATTGTCAAAGGAATTGCTGATGCCGGAGACCGCATGCCGCGCAAATCAACTTATTTTTATCCCAAGGCGCCGGCCGGGCTGGTCTTCTATAAATGGTAACCAAAGTTTTAGTTTATAGTCATGAAGGAGCGAAAATTAATGTTAAAAGCCAGAAAAGCCAAAAAACTGATGACCGTCGTACTGCTGGGTGTGACCCTCTTTGCCGTAGGCTGCGCCGGGCAGGCTCCGGTCCCCACTCCCAAATCCCTGAAATGGACAACGCCCCCGGCCATGGCCATTGATAAAAACAAAAAATATTACGCCACCGTGGATACCACCCTGGGAAAGTTCAAGATTGAGTTCTTCACCGCCGATGCTCCGCAAACGGTTAACAATTTCATCTTCCTGGCCAATCAGGGTTATTTCAACGGCGTGATTTTTCACCGCATCATAAAATCTTTCATGATACAGACCGGTGACCCCACCGGTACCGGTTCGGGCGGCCCGGGCTACCGCTTTAACGATGAATTACCGGTGAAACGGCAGTATGCGCCCGGAATTGTGGCAATGGCCAACGCCGGCCCCAATACCAACGGCAGCCAGTTTTTTATCTGCACCGGTGAGGATTCCAAAAGCCTGAACAACTATCCTGACTATACCCAGTTTGGTCAGATCGTAGAGGGCATGGATGTGGTCCTCAAGATAGCCGCCGTCAAGGTGGTTTCCAACGGCCGGGAGATGAGTAAACCGGTCGAAGCGCCAGTCATAAAAAGCGTCACCATCAGCGAAAAGTAAAAGAGGTTTTAGCAGTGAAAACAGGGAAGCGGGATTTCTGCTTCCCTGTTCCGGTTTAACCCCGGCGGATAGTTAACCGCCTCTCTGCCCGCGGCCCCTTTCCTGTCACGCCGGAGGCCCCTTTCGTTGTCATCCTGGAAGCACATTTTTTTCCTGTCATCCTGGAAGCCTCGATTGGCGAGGCTGAAGGATCTGGACGAGGGGCGGCCAGCCCTCGTTTCTTTGTCACCCCGGTTTACTCGTTGTCATCCTGGAAGCCTCGATCGGCGAGGCTGAAGGATCTGGACGAGGGGCGGAATCATCCGCATTCAGGCCTCGTAAAGGCCCCCGTCGTTGTCATCCTGGAAGCCTCGGATGGCGAGGCTGAAGGATCCGGACGAGGGGCGGCCAGTCGTCGTTCCTGGCTCTTTATAACCCTCCCCTCCAGATTCTTCGCCCCTATCAGGAGTGAAGGCGTTCTCGGGGCTCCAGAATGACA
>DATIKD010000357.1:0-10004 GCA_035477965.1 Dehalococcoidales bacterium
CCCAGCAGTATTCCGGCCGCCAGTTCAGGCAGGGGATAACCCGGGTCAGTATTGGGTGAGGTCAGACAGGAAGCTTCCTTACCTTCTCCGGTATAAACGATGCGGTCGTTATTGCTGTTATTAGTGACGCGCAGGGCCAGCCACTTGCCGTTATCAATTGTAAGGGCGCCTGATTGGACTTTGAGTTCAACGATCAGGACACCGGGCGGCGATTGTGGTGTGACTACTTTCGTGTCGACATCATCTTCCAGCATCTGGAAAGTGGTTCCGTCCCACTGGCCTACCTCCGCATAAAGAAGATCAGCTTGGTTACCCCAATCAGCATCGGATACCAGGTCCAGCTTCCAGTGGCCGGATGAAAAGGTCACATCCGCCAGGGCTACCTGATCGGCGATCCAGACAACTGATTGCCCGGCTCCCACAATTACCTTCCCGGTCTGCCCGTCATCACCGGGGCCTCCGTTCTTTTCCATCTGGAAACCGGCTGTAGTTATTTCTGCGTCCAGTTGCCAGACTTGCGGATTGTCGTCTGCCATAGCCGGCATTGCCAGCATCAGGCTCAGTATCACAACCATTGATAGTACCGTGATAATCCTTTTCATTTTTTCCTCCTGTAAATTATTTTTGTCATTTTTACGAAATTATTTTAAAGCCCAAAAGAGCTGGAATTGTTCTTCTCATTTAAAACATTGTATTTATCATATCAATGACTGGTAAATATTCGGTTAATATTTGTTTATTCAGGTAAAAAAAAAGTAAAAAATAAGTTACACTTTTGTTAAACCGAGAACTGTAAATGCATACTCGTCCATATAAACCCTATCCAAAACTGCCTGGATAGTACCCTGTGTTATTCACTGGCCTCACGAAGATTTCTGAATAGAAAGGATTTACTCCATAACTGGCACAACCCCCTATAGAATATATTGTGTAAAAATAATATCGTTATGTTAAGCGTTTAATTTATAAAAGTTGAAAATAACGAAATCTGAAAAACAAAACTTGAGCATACTCTGACTAACTCAACTTTAAAAACCGCCGGCATTTTATCCGAAACACGGGTCTTTATCAGAAGGAATACACTGCTGTCCAAATTAGAAGCTGAACGATTTACAACCTTGTTAAAAACCTCCATTCTGTTTGTAAAGGAATTTTCGATTGAGAAAACAAAGGTTGTACCCCTCCTCCGGATGCTTCGGCCTCGCCTTTCGAGGCCTCCAGCATGACACCTTGTCTAACACCGAGATATTGAGTAATCAGGGTATTATCATAATAATCAGCCTTAACCCAGACTCGTAACGGACTCTTATTCGGGACAAGGTTAAAATGAAGACTCAAATAAAATCCCTCACCAACTATCTTCGATGATATGATTGGTGAGGGATTTCGGATTCAACCCGTTTAAACTAACTAATAACTATTTTTTGGCTAACCAGACCAGTTCTGTTCTCCAGCGGGCAAATCCCTGATGGTATTGAGTGCTGTTGACATAGGGTTGGATAAGGGCTACGCCCGGGGCCAGATAGAGAGGTATGACACGCTGTTCATCATTCAACCATTTCATAAGTTTAAACATTACTTCCTGTTGCTGGGCATGATCGACCAGAGCAGTAGAAGCTTTATCCATGGCTATTTGTTCCGGGGTATGCCCGAAAGCAGCCATATTGGTGAAAGGATCAGAACTGAACCATCTGGAATAAGTGATGAGATAGTTGGCATCCGTGGTGCCGCCAGTCATCATGAAGGCCAGATCCTCATAAGGTTTAGTGCCGTAAATCAGGCCGTTATACCGTCCGGGATCAGCCACATCCAGGTTGGTTTCAATACCCACCGCATCCAGGAAAGACTTGATTGCCACACCTATATCCTGGTTAAGCGGATCAGATAGAATCAGCAGATTGACTTTAAGTCCATTGGGATAACCCGCTTCGGCCAACAATTGTTTGGCTTTGGCCGGATTGTAGCTGGGAGCTGGATATTTTGGATCATATCCCCATTGTCCGACCGGAGGCAGATAGGTTAACGGGATATACAGGCCTTTTCCGATGGCTTTAGCGATTGCGGAGGAATCCACTGCATGAGCCAGCGCCTGGCGTAATTTCAGATTATTCCACCTTGATTTTTCATCCGTGGTGTTGGGAACGATGCTGTAAACCAGACCAGCCCAATCACTTTTTTGTTCCTTGAATCCTTTAGCCAAAAGAGCCTGTAAACTGACCGGATCAGGGCTCGTCCACTGGTCAGCCTGTTTGGCCTCAAAGATAGTCGCGGCAGTGGCGGTATTGGGAATATAGCGAACGTTTATTCCATCCAGATATGGAAGTCCGGTCCGCCAGTAATTAGCGTTTTTTACCCAGGTGATATGGGAATCTTTTTTAAATTCTTTAAGAATGAATGGACCGGTTCCAACTACATTAGTTTTGGCCCAGGCGCGGTATTTTTCCAGATCGCCGCCGGAAACATCATCGTAGGCTTTTTTGGAGAAAATAGCCGTCCAGCCCCAACTGGGAAGTATCTGGTTGGTCCAGTGGTTAAGATTCATAACCACCGTATATGGATCAGTAATTTCTATGCTTTTTAAAGCCGGCAGGAGCTGCAGGCGTTTGGCGTTTACCAACATTTGATAGTTCCACTTTACCACTTCAGCATTCAGTTCAGAACCATCAGAAAACTTAATTCCTTTTCGGATGTTGAAGGTAATGGTGAGTTTCTCAGGGTCTTCTTTCCAGGATTCTGCCAGTGAACCCTCCAACCCTTTGCCCCCCTCAGCAATATCCAGGAGTCTTTCTACAGCCGGGAAGACAGCCGAAGCATCTGCCGGTCCCATGTCCGGAGTATAACCCAGGGCTTGAGGACCTGCTGCGGTAATCATTTCAAAAACACCGCCGTAAACAGGTTGAGGTTTAGCCGGAGTGGTGGGTGCTGCACTTGTCGCAGCAGCGGTAGTCGCAGGTACAGCGGGGGTTGTTTGCGTGGGTTGAGTGACAACCGGGGGGGTAGTCTTCTCGCCGCATCCGGAGATAATGAAAACTGCGACCAGAAGAATTGCCAGAAGAACAACTAACTTTTTCATTTTCTGCTCCTTTTCATTTTTTATTTTTCTCTTGTATGCTTCTACCTTACAATAACTAGCACAACAAAGAAGTGTTAGATCTCATTTTATTGGGTAATACAGGCCGCTAAACCATGCCTGTTCGATGATATAGATATAATGATATATACCCTTTTATTTATGTGAGTAATCAGTGATATAAATAAGACCCATGAATATAATAACATATAGGATGTTATTATGTTTGTCTATCAGTATATATGTTCCACGCAAACGCTGTCAAACCGTATTTTGTAGCTCGCAGTTGGGTAGAAATGCCAACCCTGATTTTCTACCTGGTTCTGGCAGAATGGATTAATCACTAAAGATAGATTGATGCCGCATGATATCAAATGTTGATAAACTCTTATAGAAAATCCTTATTCGAAGACCCGACATGAGACTTGACAATTTTAAACAAAATCTATAAAGTTAACAAAATAACCGTGAAGAAAACGTTTGTTACATCTTTCCTCCATCCGATGCTTGAGATTTTTTCTCTTATTTACAAACGGATATATTAATAAAGCCTTTAGTTTTAGTTCAGGAGACTTAAAATGGTTAGAGTTTTTGATGAAGTGTCCCGTACTTTTGACGAATATTTGCTTATTCCCAATTTGACCACTAAAAAATGTACGCCGCAAAACATTGACCTCTCGGTTCCGCTTTCTAAATATAAGGACTCGGATACCATAAAGATGCGGCTGAATATTCCCATCGTATCAGCAATCATGCAGTCAGTCTCCAATCACACTCTGGCGATCGAACTGGCCCGCTGCGGTGGTCTGTCTTTCATTTTTTGTTCTCAGTCCATTGAAAAACAGGCTGAAATGGTGCGTAAGGTCAAAAACTTTAAGGCCGGTTTTGTAACCAGCGATTCCAATTTGACCCCCGATAATACTATCCAGGATTTGCTCGGACTTAAGGCCAGGACCGGCCATTCGACGGTTGCCATCACCCAAAACGGGCAACCCAACGGTAAACTACTGGGTTTAGTTACATCGCGTGACTACCGCATCAGCAAAGATTCACCGGAGAAAAAAATATCCACTTTTATGACATCTTTTAAAGACCTTGTTTACGGTAAAGCCGGTATTACTCTTTCTGAAGCCAACGACTTAATCTGGAAAAACAAACTAAACGTGCTTCCTATAATAGATGATAAACAAAACCTGGTCCACATGGTTTTTCGTAAGGACTACGTGGAACATAAAATCAACACGCTGGAACTGCTGGATGAAAACAAAGGATTAATGGTGGGTGCGGGTATCAATACCAGAGACTATGTTGAGAGAGTTCCCGCTCTGGTCGAAGCGGGAGTTGACATTCTTTGCATTGATTCATCTCATGGTTATACAGAGTATCAGGCAGACGCCCTGAAATTTATCCGAAAAAAATACGGGGATAAAGTTAAAATCGGCGCCGGAAATGTAGTGGATGGGGCTGGGTTCCTGTACCTGGTAAAACATGGTGCGGATTTTGTGAAAGTGGGAATCGGAGGCGGTTCGATCTGTATCACCCGTCAGCAAAGAGCAGTTGGGCGGGGTCAGGCTACTGCCATCCTGGACATAGCCAAAGTCAGAGATAACTATTATAAAAAATCCGGGGTTTATATCCCCCTCTGTTCTGATGGCGGAATCAATCATGATCATCAAATCGTCCTGGCGCTGGCAATGGGGGCTGATTTTGTGATGCTCGGCCGCTATTTCGCGCGTTTTGATGAAAGCCCTTCCAAAAAAGTGGTGGAAGGCAATAAATATCTTAAAGAATACTGGGGTGAAGGTACGAACCGCGCCCAGAACTGGCAAAGATATGATACCGGCGATGAAAAAGATTCTCTGACATTTGAAGAGGGTGTGGATGGTTATGTTCCCTATGCCGGCCAGTTGAAAGATAATTTGCAAATAACTCTGGCTAAAATAAGAGCCACTCTCAGTACCTGCGGAGATATTAATCTGAAAAATTTCCATAAGAATGCCAAATTGACGGTAGTTTCCCCCAGGACCATAATCGAAGGCGGAGTGCATGACATCATAACCAAAGAACTGGAACCAGAACAGTAACTATATTGCCTATCAGCCACTGCTAAAGGTGAAGGTCTGCACTCTTCACCTTTAGTTTTTTACTTAGAATAATTTCTTAAACGGAATCACTGCTGTCTAACTTATGCGTAGAATGATTGACAGCTTTTTAAACTTTTCATTCTGGTGTAATAAGGTTATTCTATCGGGTTGTACCCCCCTCCAGATGCTTCGGCCTCGCCTTTCGAGGCCTCCAGCATGACATCTTTTTTCCACACCCTGGTAGTGAAACGGAATGCTTGTTCTTCATATTTCATCTTCCCGCAAAGTATTGAACCTTCAGGTAGAACTCACTTCTTTCGCTTAAGCAACTACGCTGCTAAGTTTTTATTCATAACACAGTGTCAAATAACGAATGATTGTTCATAATATTTGCGTATAATTATTTGACAGTTTCGATTGTTTATGCCAGAATGAAGTATAAATAATAAACGAAAATATGATGATAATCACATTAGCATGTTTAGTTTTTTAAGGCTGAACGTAAAACTCTTCGGAGAGGGTATTTCAACCAGCAGTCCTTCTATACAGCCTGCATTTTGTTCGATGAATAAGGAAAATATATAGCGCTTCACTCCCGAGGCGCTGTATTTTTATATGGGTGACACGGTTATTGCGGAAAGTAAGGAGACAATATGTTAACACTGACGATCGATGGAGAACAAGTAAAAGTAAAAGAAGGCACCTCTATCCTGGAAGCCGCGAAACTGGCCAACGCTGATATCCCCTACCTCTGTTATTTAAAGGGGTTGAGACCGGATGGTTCCTGTGGAATCTGTATTGTCGAGGTTGAGGGCGAACGGGGAGTTGTCCGCTCCTGTGTTCGTGAGGCAGTTGAAGGCATGCGCGTCCATACCAATACGCCTAAAATCAGGGCCGCCCGCAAAGTACTGGTAGAGCTTCTGCTGGCCAATCATCCCAGAGACTGTTTCTCCTGTGAGCGCAACCATTCCTGCATGCTGCTTGACCTGTCCAACGATCTGGGCGTAAAATCCGTGCGCTTTGCCCCCAGCGGTCAGGTCAAACCCAACGATAACACCAGTGTTTCAGTCATCCGTGATCCGGCAAAGTGCATTCTGTGCGGCCGCTGTATCCGGATGTGCGCCGAAGTTCAGAGTGTTGGCTGCATTGATTTCGCTAATCGAGGTCCCAAACTAAAAGTCACTACACTGCTCGAAAAAGGATTGGGTAAGGTAGATTGCGTTAATTGCGGTCAATGCATCCATGTATGTCCCGTAGCTGCCATTAAGGAACGCTCTTCAGTTGAAGAAGTTTTTAAAGTCCTGGCCGATCCTGACAAGATTGTGATCGTGCAGGAAGCGCCTTCTATACGGGTTGCCCTGGGTGAAGAATTCGGACTTCCACCCGGAACACTGGTACCCGGCAAGATGCATTCAGCATTAAAGAAATTGGGATTCGATGTGGTTTTTGATACCAGCTTCACTGCGGATGTAACCATAATGGAAGAGGGGTCAGAGCTAATACAGAGGATTACTAACGGCGGCGTTCTGCCCATGTTCACATCCTGCTGCCCCGGTTGGGTTAAATTTATCGAACATCAATTCCCGGACCTGCTTCCTCATCTTTCCTCCTGCAAATCCCCGCAACAGATGTTCGGGGCTCTGGCCAAGACCTATTACGCTCAGCAAGCCAAAATAGATCCGGCCAAAATAATATCCATTTCCATCATGCCTTGCACGGCTAAGAAATTTGAGTGCGACCGGCCTGAAATGAACAGCAGTGGATACAAAGACGTGGATTACGTTCTGACCACTCGTGAATTGGCGCGTATGATTCGGCAAGCTGGTATCGATTTCGCTAACCTTCCGGATACCAAACCCGATCCTCTGATGGGCACCTATACCGGCGCCGGGAGCATTTTTGGAGCTACCGGCGGTGTGATGGAAGCTTCTTTGCGGACCGCCCATAAACTGATAACGGGTAAAGATATGGCCAATCTGAATGTCAAACCTGTCCGCGGCATGGAAGGCATCCGTGTGGCAAATGTAAAAATAGGAGACTTAACGGTGAAAGTGGCGGTAGCTCACGGATTGTCCAACGCCCGCATATTGATGGATGAAGTGCGCGCCGGCAAATCCCCCTATCACTTTATTGAAATCATGGCCTGTCCTGGCGGGTGTGTGGGTGGCGGAGGGCAACCTCTGGGATTTGACTTAACCAAACGCGCAACTCGGGGTGATGGTCTTTACAGTGAAGATAAGGCTTTACCTTTTCGCAAGTCTCACGAAAACCCGGCGGTAAAACTGATCTATAACAATTTTCTGGATAAACCATTGGGAGAAAAATCTCATCACTTGCTGCATACTGAATTCACCGACCGCAGCAAATAGGCTGTGAGAACTGCTTTGGGTAACAAAATAGAAAGAAATAACTCTGAAGGATAGTGTTTATGGAAACAAGCGAAATAGAAAAAAAGGTCGATGAGATATTATCTTCTTTTAAAAAAGATAGATATGAACTTATCAATATCTTGCAGCAAATCCAGCGAACCTTCTATTATCTGCCGGAACCAGCCATGAAGAAAACCGCCAGCTTCCTGGGGATTTCGGTATCACAAGTTTATGGAGTGGCTACATTTTACGCCTATTTCCGAACAGAACCCAGTGGTAAGCATACCATCTGCGTCTGTCGCGGTACTGCCTGCCATGTGCGCGGAGCAAACGCCATTTTAAGGGAAATTGAGAAAAAGCTGGGAATTAAGTCAGGGCAGACCACCCCGGATATGGAATACACCCTGATTAAAATAGCTTGCATCGGAGCCTGTGCCCTGGCTCCGAATATTACCATAGACAAAGAGACCTACGGTTTGATGACCGGCAAGAGAGTCGAGGAGGTTTTCGGTGGATATAAAAAATCAGAATAACCCCAATGTACAGCGAAGAATCCTCTTTTGTCACGGCACAGGTTGTGTCTCCGGAAAAGCTGAGGATATTCGGGAGGCCACTGAGAAAGCACTGGCTGCAGAAGGGATTACCGATGTAAAAGTGGATTTTACCGGCTGTCACGGCTTTTGCCAGCAGGGTCCGATCGCGGTAGTTGAACCGGAAGGGTTTTTCTATTGTTTACTAAAGGTTTCCGATGTTCCGGATATAGTTAAAAATCATTTTCGTGACGGCCAACCCGTGGAACGGCTATTTTATAAAGAACCGGTCACCCATAAACCCATCCCGTATTACAAAGATATCCCATTCTATAAACTACAAGACCGTATTATTCTTAGCCATTGCGGAAATATAAATCCAGAAAAAATTGAGGACTATTTAGCTGTTGGGGGTTATGAGGCAGCCAAAAAAGCCATCCTTCAGATGACTCCTGAACAGATTATAGATGAGGTTAAAAAATCCGGTCTGAGGGGGCGCGGCGGAAGTGGTTTTTCCACCGGGCAGAAATGGGAATTTGTCCGCAAAACACCAGGGACTGAGAAGTATGTCATTTGCAATGTGGCTTTTATGGACCGTTCAATGGCAGAAGGAGATCCTCATGCCGTCATTGAAGGGATGATGATCGGTGCCTTTGCCATGGGTGCCGGTAAAGGATTCATTTTTTACCGGTCTGAAAAACCTATTACAATTATCCGCTTCCGCAAAGCGATCGAATCCGCCCGTACCGCCGGATTACTGGGTAAGAATATCTTTGGATCCGGATTTGATTTCGATATTGAACTAAGAGAGGGAGCCGAAGCCTTTGTGTGCGGAGAAGAAACTGCGCTGATTGCTTCCATTGAAGGTAAACGGGGTACTCCGCGCCCTCGCCCGCCTTTTCCTGCAATCTCGGGTTTATGGGGTAAACCCACCAACATTAATAACCTGAAATCATACGCCTTTGTTCCTTATATTATTAACAAAGGGGCAAAATGGTTTTCTGAAACCGGTACTGTAGGTAGCAAAGGTACCGCTGTCTTCGCTCTTACCGGCCAGATTCAGAACGCCGGTTTGATTGAAGTGCCCATGGGTACTCCGCTCTCAAACATTATTTACGATATTGGTGGCGGAATTCCCAAAGGCAAACGTTTCAAAGCCGTTCTGTCAGGCGGACCCTCCGGAGGCTGCATCCCGGCCTCCTTCCTTAATCTCAAAGTGGATTATGAAACCCTGAAGTCAGTGGGTGCCATGATGGGTTCGGGCGAACTGGTAGTCATGGATGAAGATAGCTGCATGGTGGATGTTGCCAGATTCTTCTTGTCTTTCATGATGAACGAATCCTGTGGTAAATGTATCTCATGCCGTGAAGGCACCTGCAAAATGTATGAAACATTAATAAAAATAACTCGCGGACAGGGAACCATGGAAGACCTGGCCATACTTGAGGAACTGGCCGTAACCGTGACCGCTGCCTCAATTTGCGGCCTGGGGCAGACTGCCCCCAATCCGGTATTATCCACCATACGCCATTTTCGGGATGAATATGAAGCCCATATCCTGGATAAAAAATGCCCCTCCGTGGCCTGCTCTAACATGTTCGCCGCACCCTGCTCACATACCTGTCCGGCCGGCCTGGATGTTTACGGTTACGTATCACTTATCAAAGAGGGGCGTTTCGAAGAAGCTTACCGTGTTATTATGCAAAAAATGCCGTTTCCTCTGTCAGTTGGCCGGGTCTGTCCCGCCCCCTGTCAGAAAAAATGCCGCCGTTCCGGCATTGAAGAAGCCATCGCTATCCGTCAACTTAAACGCTTTGCAGCCGACTACGCCTATGCTAACGGGCTGGAATACAAACCGGAGATGAAACCGGCCAGAAATGAAAAAGTGGCCGTTATTGGTGCCGGTCCTGCCGGTTTATCAGCCGCCTGGGACCTGGTTATAAGTGGCTAT
>DATIKD010000358.1:0-14542 GCA_035477965.1 Dehalococcoidales bacterium
TGTCATCCTGGAAGCCTCGAATGGCGAGGCTGAAGGATCCGGAGGAGGGGTACAACTCCAAACAATAACCCTTAACAGCCGGAATAGAAGATTATTTCCAAAGTGTCAATCGTTCTGCGACAATTTTGGATAGCAGTAAATAATCCCCGGTAAACCAGAGGATCTTTATTTAACTGCTGACGTAAAGCCTCTTATGCCGGTTTGGGTTCAAGATCAGTACCGGAATATCTGGGCGTCATGAATACTTCTACACAATAAAAAGGTTTTCCCACACGGACATAATTGAGCGGGCAGTGATAGACACCGGGAGGGGCCACCACAATAGTCGGACTGTTAATGATATGTTTTTCTTTTTCCGGACCGAAAGTGAACTCAATCTCCGCATCAAATTCCTGCAGATTGAGCGGGTTGGAGCCGAAGAAGATGAAAAATTCGGTGAAATTATGCTTGTGGGTGGGTTCGTGGAACATATAGGGTTTACGAATTACTGATATCGCCAAGCTGAGCCTGGAGGCCGCCGGGATAAGGTGTTCGGGTACCTGGCTGAGGCTTATGCCCTGACCACCAAATTTGTTGCCTCTGACCACACCGCGTGTCAAAAACCTTTTGTAAGATGGTTCTTCTATTCTGATTTCGTGTATATCCTCGCCCAGATCCACACCGGAATATTTGGAGGTCAGGAAAGCCTCCAGGCAGTAAAATGGCTGACCGATGCGGGCATAGTTCAGGGGGCAATGGTAAGTACCGGGCGGAGCCACTATGATGGTGGGGCTGCTGATCACGTTTTTCTCTTTTTCAGCGCCAAATGAAAACTCTACATCCGCATTAAATTCTTCCATTTCCATGGGGTTTGAGCCAAAAAAGACAAAGTACTCGGTGAACAGGTGTTTGTGGGTAGGTTCGTGGAACATATAGGGTTTTTTAACGGCAGTTATTCCCAGACTCAGGCGGGCTGCCGGTGGGATAATATCCTGCGGCACAGCGCTTAATCCCAGCCCCTCCCCTCCGAATTTGTTTTCTTTGATCACGTTTTTGATGAAATACTGCTCATATTTTGATTCGCCCACGCCGGATTCCTCCTTTTAACTAATCGCGAATTATTGATCTTTAGCCCTGTCTCCCATTGAACTTAACACCCATTATAACACAGGTGACATTAATTTAAAGGGCAGGTTGAGAAAGCGGACTCAAGTTTTCCGGAATAATTGGGGTAACTGACTGAAGAATGGATAATTGAGAGAGAAACGGAGGTTATGACTGGTATGAACCGGCTGAAAGTCAGGCGCAAAGTCTAATAATAGTGTTTTTTCCGGACAGCCACTGTGCGAGTTTGGGGGCAACTGCCAGGCGGGCTGCGATAGGCGCATTTTTTACACCGCAGACAGGGCGTAACCTGCAGGTATTTCTGCCCTTTGTTGGGCCATTCCGGATCTACCAGCAGGCCCCGCCCGATAGAAACAAAATCGGCATAGTTTTTATCCACAAGGTAGCCGGCATCCAGCGGGTTTTGAATGCCGTCCCCGACTATGACCGGCTTTTGCACTTCCTTTTTTATCAGTGTTCCCCGGTAAACTATGGAATTGTAGTGAAAATATTTGGGCACGGTGACGGCAGCAATCTCACCCGCTATAAAACTGGTCATTCCGGTTGAGATATTCAGAATATCTACTCCGGCTTTTTCCAGCAATTGGGCTATACGGAGGCTGCTTTCCAGATCCGGCTCGTCACAACCTGTGCGGCAGGACAGAATAAAGTCCTCTCCTGCTTCTTGCCGGATTCCGGAGATGATTTCAAGGGCAAAGCGAGCTCTGTTTTCCAGATTTCCGCCGTATTCATCGGTGCGCCGGTTGACCAGCGGGGACAAAAACTGGCTAATCAGAAAACCTTGAGCGGCGTGCAATTCAAGGCCGTCCAATCCGGCTTTTTTAGCCCTGACTGCGGCGGCGATGAATTCGTCCCGAATACGGGCAATTTCGGTCAGGTCAAGCGCCCGGGCTCGTACTATTTGATTCTGGCGAGAACTCCCCTTAAAATCCGAGGGTGCCACCGGGGTTTCTGTCACTTTGGCATCGGCCGCCAGTCCGGCATGACAAATTTGGACCACTACCCGGCAATCATAGTCATGGCAATACGCGGCCAGGCGGCTGAATCCTTTTATCTGGTCATCCGACCAGAGTCCCAACTGCGTTGGGGAGGTGCGTCCGTTTTGACTGACGGCGGCAGCTTCTACGATTATCAGCCCGACTCCACCTCTGGCCCTGTCCCGGTAACGTTCAAGGTTTTTAAGCGTAAATAATCCGTCACTTCCAGTAAAACCCGGACAGGCCATGGGAGGCATTACAATGCGATTTTTTATTCTAATGTTACGGATGGTAATCTCAGAAAAAAGGCTGCTCAATAATTGCTCCCTGTGCCGGCGCCCCACTGTGATCAAACGAAAACAAGCCCTGAATTCTGCCGGTTTTACGACCATAGTCCATTTTCAATTATAGATTATCCCCATAATTTGTCATTCATCCTGTGGGATAATTGGGATTTTTACCTGCCGGCCGGGGCACTCACTGATTGCCTCAGCAAAAAGTGAATATTTCCTGATGGGGGATGGATTCCCTCTCCCGTCATCCTGGAAGCCTCGATTGGCGAGGCTGAAGGATCCGGACTCCCTCCGTCGTTGTCATGCTTGAAGTCTCGAGTGGCGAGGCTGAAGCATCTGGACGAGGGGGGCAAACGTTTATAGTAACGTCATGACGTATCCCCTCCCCACCCGATTCTTCGCCCCGATCAGGAATGAAGACGTTCTCGGGGCTCCAGAAAGACAACCTGGGATCGGGTTCCCTCTCCCGTCATCCTGGAAGCCTCGATTGGCGAGGCTGAAGGATCCGGACTCCCTCCGTCGTTGTCATGCTTGAAGCCTCGATTGGCGAGGCTGAAGCATCTGGACGAGGGGGGCAAACGTTTATAGTAACGTCATGACGTATCCCCTCTCCGCCAGATTCTTCGCCCCGATCAGGAATGAAGACGTTCTCGGGGCTCCAGAAAGACAACCTGGGATTGGGTTCCCTCTCCCGTCATCCTGGAAGCCTCGAATGGCGAGGCTGAAGGATCCGGCGGCGGGGTGGTAAGTCCCTTTTTTACAAACACGGACCTATTTGGTTTTTCGGCCGGAAACGGGATTCTTAAAATGGAATGGGCAAATGAAGCCCGATGGGTAAAGAGTTTCGCGCGGGGCGCCTTCAGGTCTAAGTTCGGGATTTCTCTGGTAAGGACGGTCAATGCGTATATCTTTACGTTTCTGAGGATCCACAAAACTCTCTCCCCAGGGAGCGTGAAAAGTCATACACCAGGTCACTTTAAACAGCTTCCAGATAGCATTTTCTTTGATATATTCAACCTCATAAACGCCATTCATCCAGCCGGGATTTATTTTTCCGCCCTCGGCCGGAAAGGCATTGGCTCCGAACCCGTACCAGCGCCCTTTAGCGGTCTTGCCATCTTCAGCGACATGCACGACGCCGTTAAGCTGCATTACCTGGTGCAGAAATTCTCCGTTCTCAGAATAGAAAAGAGGAACATCGGCTTTGCCGTGCCGGAAAAAACGGCGAATGGATTCTTTGCCTTTGTAAACTCCCGCGGCGATATGCAGGGTGGTTTCCGAATGATCGGCAAACAAGTCTATCAGGTCTTCCGCCATCCAGTGTTCAAGGTAAAAACCGTAGGCTCTTTGCAGATTCTTGATGGCATTGGTGTCTTCCAAAAGGCTAACTTTATTTTCCAGTAGTTTGATTTTAGCTTCCATTTCTGCCAGGTTCATGGTCTTCTCCTTAAAATATTTTTACTGAATCCAATTTGCTTTTAAGCCGGAGGCCCAGTCTGCCGCAGATTAGAGAGTGAATACGCCTGCAAATTACGTATTTTTGCTCCGAAAGGTCCGGTGATACGGGTTAATATCGGGAGTGTTCCGATATTCGGAATAGGTATTCCCCTGTACCCCTCAAATCATAGTAGAATTATAGCATATGATGTCAACCCTCCTGATTTAAGAAAAAAGAGAAGACGGTGGGATTTTGGCTGCGGCCAAATACCTGAGTGGTTCGCCCGGTGATGAATAATGATATAAACCGGCATTGTTGGAGTGTTAAAATGCCAGTTACGCTGGTTCATACTGTAAAATCGGCAATGAATTGACAGGAGGTTATCAGATAAATGGCCCAGTCAAAATACGATTATCTCAAGACCCCCGGAATCACTCGCGATACTATTTATCCGCCCTTTTTGAACATGATTTTTTACGCCCATAAAGAGAGTGATTTCCAGATCAGGTTCACCCATGTCAGCGTTCCTTTCAGCGGCAAAGAAGATGCTCACAAGCATGAATTCGCCCAGGTCTTTTTGTTCGTGCCTTGCACTCCGGATTTGAATGCCTACGATGCAGAAACTGAATTATATCTGGGTGACGAGGGTGAAAAAATGGTGATCAATCAGACCTGTGCGATTTATATTCCGGCCAATATGACACATTGCCCCATAATCCATAAGAGAGTGGGCACACCCTTTTTCTTTGTCAATTGTCCTATTTCAGGCGAATATTCGGCTATTGTTGATGGACAAAAACAGGCGATTCCAGTGCGAAAAAAGTGACTGACTAAAAGGACTAACAATGAAACGCCGATAAAGTTGAAGCACTTCGGCACACTGCCATGAATTATTTTATAAAAACGGTGTGACTCACGGCACAACTACTGGGCTATTGATGACAACCAGTATGGTTCGCGTCGCGGAGGCGGAATGGCAGATCGGCTACGTTCAGAGCGTGGTGTTCAAAAGACGTGAGAGTTCAAATCTCTCTACAGCAGTTGTGGTCTAATAACAAATTGACTCCCTCCGTCGTTGTCATGCTTGAAGCCTCGATTGGCGAGGCTGAAGGATCCGGCGCAGGCTGAATTTGATAGTTCAAGTACCCCGAGTTCGACATTGTCCCAGCAGGGGTTTAGCTCAGCTGGTTAGAGCATCTGCTTTACACGCTGGAAGTCAGCGGTTCGAATCCATCAGCTCCCACTATTTTATCAAATAGTTTTAAAAATGGTTCGTTTTAGCTCTCCTATCCCAAAATCAATTTTGATTTGAGACTGATTTTAGTTCGAGTCCATTACCGCTTCAATTGTTTAAGAGGGTTATCAGAACACTACAAAGTGATACTATTCACTCGTATCGTGTTATTTTCACTTAAGGCAAAACGAGTGTACCAACCTCCACGGAATACGAACTCATTAAACTCGTGTATCCAGAAGTTACTAGACCGCTACCTCGGATTCCATGATCAAAAAAGTTAAAAGAATTTGTCATCGGATTTCCGAGACGGGATACTATACGATATTTATTCAATCCGTGAAAACAGAATGTCATCGATCGCTGGATCCATTTCCAGGCGTATGGATACGCTGTCAACATTACCGAATTTATCTGTACGAAACGTGGCAAACAGAAGCATAGCTTCGAAGCCGAATGTATCATAATGATAGTGTGCTATGGTAGTATCGAACATACCGTATTGTAATTTGAGTGCATCGTTTTCTAAACTGATATGAACAATGCCATATCCAGGATTTACAAATTTCCCAGTATATTCCTTTAAAATGTGTGACGGATGAGTCCCTTCTTTCCTTGGCGGCAAAGAACTCTTTATGGCTGCTGCCTTTAACGATTCAAGAGCATTGGTAATATTACTTTCTATTATTTTAGTCCAATCAATCCCTTCAAATCCCAGCAGTCTGTCGTAGATCTCATAGGAAAGGGCTATTGGTAGATACGTAACGTTTAAATTTGAAAGGACAACAACTCCCAAATTATCTTCAGGCATAAAACTGACAAATGATGAAAAACCATCGATATTGCCTCCGTGGTGTATCAATTTATGTGCTCGAAATGAGTCAACATACCAGCCAAGGCCATAACTCGAATGCCTATTTTCCCTGCAGTTCCACTCCGATGCCTCGCCGCAAGGCATGTGCGTAGTCTGTAACTGATTGATGTTTGTTTCTGAGATAATCCGATGGCCTGAAAACACGCCTTTATTTAGTTGAAGCATTATCCAACTGGTCATGTCTTTAATGTTTGAATGAATGGATCCTGCTGGTCCGATTGTTTCAATGCTTCCATAGGGCAATTCAAATACATCGCTACCTACCCTGGCATATGGTTTCGAGAAATCGCTGGATTTTTGCAAATCGTTGATAGAGAATCCGCTGCTCTTCATTCCCAGAGGCGCGAATATATTTTCACGCACATATTCTTCCCAGGTCCGGCCGCTGACTGTTTCTACGAGGTAACCTGCAGCTATGAACATGAGGTTAGAGTACTGCCATTTGTACCGAAAACCCGCGTTTGGTTGTAAGTATTCAATACGCTGAACCAGTTCTTTTCGGCTCAATTTAGCATCAGTCAATATATGATCGTGACGGGGTAATCCTGTCCGGTGGCACAATAGGTCCCTGGCTGTGACCAACTCGGCGGCACTCGGATTGTACATTTTAAACCATGGGATATAGGTTTTCACAGGAGCATCGAAGTTTATTTTTCCTTTATCGGCGAGAATCCCGATTGCCGTTGAAGTAAAGGATTTAGTGCTTGATCCGATTGCGAAAACAGTATCCTGGGTAACGGGTAAATCCTGAGCGATATTTCTCTTTCCGTATCCCTTGGATAGGACAACTTTTCCGTTTTTAGCAATAGCGATTGCAACCCCAGGTACCCCCGATTCAGACAACTTTTCATTAACAAAATCATCAAAACTACTCATCCGTTCCATTTTTCTAATCTCCCCAATCTTGCAGGATATTGTTTTCTATGTTTTATTAACGCACTTCATCGCCCGTAAACTGTTCAGGGTGTCCAGCCCTTTTCGCTACATTGATTTCGGCTATATAGAGCGGAGTAAGGTAGACGGCCTCCTCATCTCTTTTTTTGAGTTTTATTATTTTAGTATTAGCATTTTGACCAGTTACCGAGGGATTATGTTCAAGTTGTCTCTTGAGTTCCAGATTATCAAGTCTATGGTCTTCAATATCCTTTTGTTAACCCCGGTTTCCAAGTAACAAGATTCTTCCCCAACCCATGCTCTGTCTCCTTCACTATTGCTTTAGTCATCAATAGTAGAGTAGAACAGAGTATAAGTAAAAATGTATGTTACCGATCCCATTGGTTATGAACACATCAAGAGCGAGCTGTCAGCCAGTCCTTAATAGCTTTCAGACCATCGGGGTCCAGTACTTTATCTGCAGCATTATAGTTTATTCCATCTGCAGCGGTCAGTTCGGTGCGCGGTTTGAGCTCGTTTTTCAGAACATGATTGGCATTTTCCGGATAAACGAAGGTCACGTTCTTCATGGCCGCGGCGACCGTCTCCAGCGGTGCACCGTCTAGCTGCCAGTCAATCTGAATGTCTTTTTTGCCGATTACCACCAGGGTCGGGGCAGTCACCTGGCTTAGCAGTTTAGATCCATCGACCAGGAATAGCTCACGGGTAAAGGGAAGGTTCAGCGGGTTATATAGGCTCTGGATAAGGTCATTGAGCGCCTGCGGAAGAACAGGGTTTGCCATAAAAGGTTCCCCGGCGAGAAAAGCATCCATACCCTTATCGTAAGCAGCCATGATTTCTTCAGCATTCGGCATTGGGGCAATCTGGGCCGCTATCTGGGTGTGCATGATATCCGGTAGATTCCTGCCGGGAGGGGCTATCAGTACCAGACCGGCGAATTTTGGCTCTCGATCGGATTGATAGTTCATGGCGTGGATATTGCCTTCACTGTTAGCCACGACAAAGATTTTTTGTGGGTTGACATCCGAACGGGAAAGCAGATGGTCTACCGCTCCGGCCAGCTCTTCAACATGGCTTTCCATGCTGATATTACCGACCATGAAGGCCATATTTTTCTCGGCATTGGTTCCGATAAAACGTTTATCGTAACGGATTGTAACATATCCACTCCTGGCCAGTTCTTCCGCCAGCAGGCGGGCACTCCCGTTAGTTCCAGGCAGCAAAGGTGTATTCCAGTCCCTATCTGTCGGCCCGCTGCCAGGAACAAAGACGATGGCGGGATGGACTTCAATATCATTAGGCCGGGTTATGGTCGCCGCGACAATAGTTTCGCCAATATTCCAGCTTACTTCCTCGGAAACGATAGCCGGATAAGTCCTGATATAATCACCCTGGGTTGCCACCACGATTGTATTGGCTTGTTTATCGATTCTGCCTAAAGCTTCCATTTTGTCTCCTATATTTATTACACTCTCATAGAACTCAAGGGTAATCTTAGCCCGGTTGGCATTGCCGACCGGCGAAGGCGGATAAGCGGTGTAGCTGACTTTCACGATGGTGCCATCAGTCCTTTTAACTTCGTAGAGGAAGATCCTGGGCGCATCTACCGGGCCACCGGGAGGGGTAGTATCCCCGCCACTAATGATAGTACCTGTCACGGACAAAGGAGGGTTCTTATCGTTAACCATATCCCATTCCTTGTCACAAATGCCTCTTGCAACCTTCATAATATCGGTTTTTACTACCAGGACTTTGGCGGTGTGATTGGTGATTACTTCTGCAAGGACTTTACCTGTACGGTCGTCGTGCCCCGGGTGACGGGTCTGGTATTCGTAGGTTAATTCCGCCGACCAAAGGCCGCTTGTTCCGCCGGGCTCAGATCTGACATACTTGATGCTTTCTTCAACTCCATCGAATTTAAAGGTCGAGCTATTCTCGATAAATTGTCTGGCAACCTGCCGGGCAATTTCTTCAAGAGTCATAATATCTTCATTTTCACATATCGCAGATATAATCTCTCCGTCTTTAACTTTAATTACTGCAGTATGATTGGTAACTACCTGTGCCAGCACCTGGCCAGTCCTGTCGCCGTGACCGGGATGAGCTGTCTGATATGCAATAGTGAACTCCCAATCCTTGGCGGGAATTGTTGAGCCACCTTCTATAGAACCGATTATATTTGTGAATTTGATACTTCCTTCTATCCCATCGAACTTATAAGTGGGACTGTCCTTGAGAAAATTCTCCAATACCTGTTGATAAGGTACCTGGGTAGGAGTGATTTTGGTGGTGGTAGCCGTAGTCGTACAACCAACTAACGCCGTGGTTATCATTAATACAATTGCCAGGATAATAGTTACAAGTTTTCTCATAATTGTTCTCTTCCCTGATTATTGTTCCACTAACATACTAACGGATCAGATAAGTCATTGTTATCGGCTGGCGGTCTAGTCTTAAGCTAGTCAAAAAGACAGGTATAAGTTTAGTTCCTGAATTACTATCTGAGAAGAAATAACTTCTTTAAGGCTTAAAACCCTTACCTTACTGTAAACAGCCCTACAACCCTGGCAATTTACTCTGTCTCCAATTGGGCCGGCTATCTTGATAAGCATATCGGTGTTCATATCCGGTAAGCCTTTTGCCGTAGAAGCTATTGGAAAAATGATGATAATTGCATCCGGTTGGGGAATTTAGTTCCTTTTCAGACGTAACGGGAAGCCTGGTAAAAAGGATATCGTTTAGCTGTATCGTCTGCAATATCGACGGATAGGTGGCAGAAGTGTCAGAATTATTAAAGTCACTCCCCATGCCCCGACAATAGGCTGTAGTACGGAGATGTATCCTAACAGAACAGTCTCGGTAATGATCCAAATAAGTATGATGATCCCAACCGCCCAAGACGCTGAAAATGACCAGTGATATTGTTTTAAAGGATTAATTCTATCAGGCCACCTCCAGAATGGTTTCTTCAGTAATCCATAGCCTACAAATACAGGGAAAATGCCGATAAGTAAGAATAGTATCACTCCTGGAACTAGAAAATTGGCAAATGGCGTCCCTTCAAGCATACTCACAGACCACTGTAATAAATGGCCATCTGGAGCTAAAAAAAGCATAGGTCCACTAATCAGCGCTGCCAAACCGATGAGAAACAAAAGAAAGACCAAAATCCAGAGTACGACAGGGCTTCTCTCTTTAGTTTTTTCTATGTGATTTTCCACTTTATTCAAACCTCCTACTTAGATGTCGTCAATGTCAAAAACGATTATAATATAGTTTGACAATACTTGTATATTCGACATTTGATTTCACTTTTGACACATTGGCTCCACCGGAGGGGATTCGAATTAGCCAAAAGGTCTTAAAGACTGAAAGCTAAGTTCGAAAGTTCGTGGTCTGTGTATTGTCCAGTACCGCTCACCACCAGGGTAATTACTTTACCTCAAATTAGCCTCGTTTATTCACCCATTTTTTCAATTATCCTGAAATCGGGCCCGCACTGTTGAAATTTAGTTATCCTTAGCTTGACCTGTTTTCTCATACACCTGCCAACTGAAAGAGATCACGTTTGTTATTCCGGTTGAAAAAGGGTTATTCTATGGGGTTGTGCCTCCCCTCCGGATGCTTCGGCCTCGCCTTGCGAGGCCTCCGGCATGACACTTTGTTTTCATACCCTGATATTGAAAAATCAAGGTATTATCATAATAATCAGTCTTAACCCGGGCTCTTTATGGAATATTATTTTGGACAATAGTGACTTGAAATCTCATATTGAAAAGAATTATAATCTTACTGGTAAGACTGCAAAAAATCTGGAGGTTAGTCATGGCAGCAATCGAAACGACTAAAATGTCATCCAAGGGTCAAATAGTAATACCTGAAGATATCCGGAATCGGCTCGGATTGAAAACCGGCGACAAGTTTCTCGTCATGGGTGATAAGGATGTTGTTATCTTGAAAGCACTTACGAATCCCTCGTTAGAAGAATTTGATAGTCTGATCAAAACAGCACGCAAACAGGCTAAAAGATCTGGCCTAAAAAAGTCTGATATCGTTAAGGCCGTGTCAAAATCCCGGAAGAAAGAATGAAAGTAGTGCTGGATACAAACGTCCTGATATCCGGAATATTCTTTTCTGGCCCGCCCTCAAAGATCTTAACGGCCTGGCGAAAGGGCGATATTCAATTATCATTGTCTCCGGAAATCGTTGATGAATATGCAAGAGTGGCAAAGATATTATCAGATGAATATCCTGGTATTGAAATAAGTTCAATTCTAACTATAATTTTGACCAATTGTAAGATAATTCAAGCACCTGCTTAAGTTATCAGGATATAGAAGTTTAGAAATTTTAACTCCTCGAATGTTTTTCGAGCGGTATCTCAAGACCTGGCTAATTGGTTGACCATTTTCGCAACGGTCAACCTACTTGCGCCTTGTCACTTACGGACCATATTTAGATACTCTGAGCGGATGGGCTGGATACAATTAAGGTCATCCAGACAAATTTGTGGGTAGGCTATTACTGCTTAATGCATATTTCCTTCAAATTGATACACTCAATAATGAAACTATCACGAAAAATCGAGCATTGTTGATTTAGAACTTCGGGTTCAATCCGGCTTGCTTGCATAATTCATTGGCGTTAATCCTGTCAAAGACACGGTGCCGTTTGATGGGGATTATTTTGGGACGTTACTTATAGATAGCGTGTTTTTTACCCTCTCTCAATAAATGAAATCCATGCTGTTCAAAATATTCTATGAGATCCCGGCGCTTGACTGACAAGTTACGCCTCGACCGGCAACTGCTCTAATAACCCACCACCCACCGGAATTTCCTTTCCCTGCTGTTTATATGCCAGAAGCAACTCTTTGAGAGCATCTTTCAGCATCTCACGGCATTCTTCCAGAGATTTCCCTTCAGTTATCACTTCCGGCCATTCAACCAGTTGTCCCATATATCCAGAACTGATCCTGGTATATTTTGCGTTATAGTTTATTACCATTAGGTTAACGCCTCCCCTTGTTGCATCTCTATTATACAAGCTCCTTTTGTTAAAAGCAGAGATCACGTGTCAACTCAAATAGAAATGTTACCGGACTAATGCCGCCTCCTTTTTATTTTTTGCATAGTTCATCGGGTATCGCCAAGGTTGTTCGACTGCCTGGTAGATATCCCTGCGTAGTTTCTTTGGATTGGTATTGGCATGCAGTTCCGCCAGTTTCTTTAACTGTGTTTTTGATAATAAATTGGATTATTTTCACTGCTGTCCAAATTATGCACAGGATGATTGGCAACTTTGTGAAAATCTTCCATTCCGGTTGAAAAAGGGTTATTCCAGTGAAAAAACAGGGGTTGTGCCTCCCCTCCGGATGCTTCGGCCTCGCCATTTGAGGCCTTCAGCATGACAGGAAAAGGAAGGCCAGATGACTGGAAACTCTCCGGCATGACTAACGGCTGACCGCCATCCCCCAGCGGATGGCGGTCATTTCTTTTCTTTTTTATTCTTTGGCGTTTATATAGGTTGAAGATTCTGAAGCGGCGTTGGGGTCAAAGGTCTTCTTAACTTTACGCATCCAGAGATGATAGTTGCTGGCGTGAGGCCCATACAAGTCGTGGAGGGCGTCACTCCAAACATGCTGCGGGACTCCAAAATGTTCCTTGATGGAAATATCGTTAGACTCTTTATTGATTCTGCGGCCAACTTCTCGGGGGTCTTTCACCCGGATGGAAATGCGGGCCAGAACTTCACCGTGGCCGGTATGCCCGTGCTCAATGGATTGAATAAACGGCGAAATTCCGTCATCCATCAATACTCCCTCTTTAATGAGTTGCTCTTTGACCCGCGAGCAACTCTTGATGAAGTAACTCATTAACGGAAATGAATCTCCGCCTCCCACCATGCCCGCCTGAGGAGCCAGTATTCTGCCCGTTTCTTTAATTGAGCCGGTTTCCCGGTAGTACCGCCAGATGTAGCCGCCCTGGTTTTCAGGGTCATCAACTTCCTGCAGGGGTTTACCTCCGGTTTCGTCGATTATGGTCTGCAGAACCAGTTTTTTGTAGTCAAAGTCAGCCGGTGAATTGCCGGCCAGAAGCACCATGAATCCGGGCCCCAGAACGGAATCCTTGAATTTGTTATATATTTCTATTTCTTCTTCAATGTTTTTGGTAGCCAGATTGGAGGCCATCATGGCGGCGTTAAAGCACATCAACTCGGCGGCGATTTCGGCCTCACCTATTTTCATGACCGCATCTATCATGGTATCCAGATCCTTAAAAGAAAAATAACGGCAGAGAAATCCGGCCGGGATATAGGCTGGTTTATATTTGGGTGAAATACCTTCCATCGGGAAAGTAGCAGGGCCCGGCCAGGGATAGAGCTTTTGGGCGGCTTTGGTATAGACCCCCAGACCTCCCAGAGGAGTGGTGTTGCCTCTCACAATGCCCCGCAGAGAAGGGCCCGGTCCATCACCGCAGAACCACTGGCCGTTACTGCCCAGCGATCCCAGTTTTACTATCTCACCGTCGCCGGTGACCCATTCCAGAGCCAGTTGGTTCCGTTCACCGTAGCTTCCGCTCTGGCTGAGGTGCCCCAGATTAACATGGGCGGCCAGAGGCAGTGCCGAACAGTTCGAGCCTGCCCCGGTCAGATTGCAGTTGAGGCCTCTTTTCATGCACTCAGCTTGAAGCTGGGCGCCGATAACGTAAGGCTCCACCACGGCATACAGGCTTTTTTCATTGATTTCGATGATTTTGTTCATTCTGCGCAGGTCTATCTTTACACATTCCGGGTTGGCGGAATCGCTGTACAACCAGCTTGTGCTGGCGGCCTTAAATTGAACTTTGAATCTGTTGCACAGCCTCACGATGGCCTGGACCTGTTCAGTACTGTTGGGCAAGGTGATCGCAGCAAAACGGGGCGGAACTGCCAGTCCGCGTCTTACCGGATTGGCATAAGTTTCAGTTATAACCGGGTCTTCTGATACATAGTCAGGCCCCAGAATATCCTCCAGAGCCCGGTAAAAATCCCTCTTAAGCGCCATTCTCCTGACCTCCTATTTTAACGCTTCATCCAATAATTCAGTGATGTCATAGACTATCAGACCGGAGTCATTTCGGGTTACCGATTTTTGAAAACTCTGAACACACCAGGGGCAGGCTGTAACGATGGCTTCAACCCCCGTGATCTCAGCCTCTTTTAACCTTTCAGTGGCCGTCCACAGGGCAAAATCGGGGTTGGTCTCCGGCACGCCGCCGCCGGCGCCGCAGCACCAGGCATATTCCTTGAGGCGGGCCATTTCTACCAGCTTAAGGCCTGGCAGGGCTTTTAAAACCTCACGCGGAGGCTCATAAATACCATAAGTTCCCCGCCGCCGTTCTTTGGGCGGATCAAACATGCGTACGTCCCCCAAAACTTCCCGGCCGCTCCAGTGAATGTAGGGTTCACCCTGCCTTCCAAGATGGCAGGGGTCATGATAGGTAACCGTTTTTTCTACTCTGTTAACCGGTTTAAGTTTGCCTTCTTTAATCAGGCGGGCGGCATACTCACTGATATGGACCACTTCCAGATCGCCTTTGAAGTTAAACTTATCGTAAAGTACTTTAAAGGCGAAATAGCATTCGGCACAACCGGTAACCAGCGTTTTGGCACCGGACTGGCGGAAGGCGGTCATATTGGCTTCAGCCTGTTTCCAGAAGTCACTTTTATAGCCCATCTGGTAAGCCC
>DATIKD010000359.1:0-5215 GCA_035477965.1 Dehalococcoidales bacterium
CCTTCTGCACAAATTGAGGATCAATATCCTCCATGCAGTGTTTGGCCAGCTCTCCCGGCTCTGAGACATTTAAATAGCGTGCCGGGATTATGACATCGGTATCCACATTGGACCCGTATTTGAAAACCTGACCTTTAAGTAACATGGTTTCCTCCATTCATTCACTCAAAAAAGGCCTGTCCGTTCTGGTCGACGTTCGGCCCCAAAAAAAGTCCGCTTAAATTAGGTCATCCGGTGAGATAATTCTACCTGCCACCGCACTGGCCGCCGCTACTGCCGGATTAGCCAGATAAACCTCGGATTTGGTGCTCCCCATGCGCCCAACAAAGTTGCGGTTGGTGGTGGAAATAGCTTTTTCTCCGGCTGCCAGGACACCCATATAGCCACCCAGGCAGGGACCGCAGGTGGGCGTGCTGACCGCCGCTCCGGCATTGATAAAAATCTCCAGCAAACCTTCTTTTAGCGCTTCCAGGTAAACTTGCTGAGTTCCCGGGATGACGATGCAGCGCACCCGCGGATTGACCTTTTTGCCTTTGAGTATCGCGGCCGCAATCTGCAGGTCTTCCAACCTCCCGTTGGTGCAGCTCCCGATCACTGACTGGTCAACTTCCACCTGACTAAAGGCACTGACCGGTTTGGTATTGGAAGGCAGGTGCGGAGCTGAGACCTGAGGTTCTATTTTGGAAGCATCCCATTCGAATACCTGCGCATATACCGCGCCCTCGTCCGGAGAATAAACCGTAAACTTGCGTCGGGCTCTGGGATTGACATACTCCAGAGTTTTTTCATCTACTTTAAACAAACCGGCCTTGCCTCCGGCTTCAATGGCCATATTGGCCATAGTAAAACGCCCGCTCATGGACATTTCATCAATCGCTTCGCCGGCAAATTCCATGGAAGCATAAAGCGCACCGTCAACTCCAATCCGGCCAATGGTGTATAGAATCAGGTCTTTTCCACTAACCCATTTTTTTAACTTGCCGCGAAAAATAAATTTAAGGCTGTGGGGGACTTTCATCCAGACATCGCCGGTAGCCATCGCCATGGCAATATCCGTGGACCCCATGCCAGTTGCAAATGCCCCAATAGCGCCATAGGTGCAGGTATGCGAATCAGCCCCAACTACCACATCACCGGGCAGCACAATTCCTTTCTCCGGCAGTAAGACATGTTCAATGCCCATCTGCCCGACATCAAAGTAAAGGATGCCGGTTTCACGGGCAAAATCACGCATCAATTTAGCCTGTTCAGCCGAATTGATATCTTTATTCGGCACAAAATGGTCCGGGACCATCACTATTTTCTTCGGATCAAATACCTTAACACCCAGCCGGCGGAATTCCTTGATGGCAATCGGAGCAGTGATATCGTTGGAAAGCACCATGTCTACACGGCAGTTAATAAACTCGCCGGCGCTGATTTCTTTGCGCCCGCAGTGAGCCGCTAATATTTTTTCGGCTAAAGTCATCATATGCATGTTCTCTCAAATCCCCCAATTTGAATCTGGTTTTATCTTTTAATTCCAACCCCAGAGCAGTTTATTTATTAAGCCTGCAAGTTATCTTCTTTCGTCTCTGTGTTATGGAAAGTCAGCGCTTTCCGGGATATGAAGATCGGCCTTTTCTGAACGGGAGCCAGGGGTAAATCATTTTTTCAGGTTATTTTTAGTAAAAAGCAGCCGGTTTAAAGCGTTCATATAGGCTTTGGCTGAAGCAACAATAATATCTGTATCAGCTCCCCTCCCGGTATAGCTGACTCCGTCAGTTTCAATCCGGATTAAGACTTCTCCCTGCGCATCGATGCCCTCGGTAACGGACTTGACAGAAAACTCTGTCAGTTCATTCGGAACACCCACAATCCGGTTAATGGCTTTATAAACAGCATCAACCGGTCCTGTCCCCAGTGAAGCATCCGCCAGAATTTTCCCCTCCGGACCTATCAGCCTGACTGAAGCAGTGGGCATTCCGCTGCCGCAGGAAACCTGTACCATGTCCAGATGATAAACTTCAGAGACCGTGCGCTTTTGCTGAGCCACGATTGTTTCGATGTCTTTGTCAGTGACGTCTTTCTTTTTATCAGCCAGTTCCTTAAAGGCCTGGAAAGCCCTGTTCAAATCGTCAGCTTCCAACGAGTAACCCAATTCTGCCAGTCTCTCTTTAAAGGCATGTCTCCCGCTTAATTTGCCCAGCACCAGGCTGCTGGCCGGAACACCCACGTCTTTGGGGTCCATAATTTCGTAAGTAGCCGCCAGCTTGATTACCCCGTCCTGATGAATTCCGGATTGATGGCGGAAGGCATTGGCGCCTACAACCGCCTTGTTGGGCTGGACCAGGAAGCCGGTTAATTCACTGACCAGGCGAGAGGTGCGGTAAAACTGGGTGGTCTCAATACCCGTATCCAGGTTAAACTGGTCTTTACGAGTGCGGAGGGTCATTACGATTTCCTCCATTGAGGCGTTACCCGCTCTCTCACCGATGCCGTTGATAGTGCATTCAACCTGCCGTGCCCCACAGCGAATAGCTTCCAGGCTGTTGGCTACGGCCAGCCCCAGGTCATTGTGACAATGCACGCTTATAATCGCTTTATGGATGTTAGGAACATTTTTTAAAAGCCCCTGGATACGCTGACCCCATTCGTTCGGCACAGCATAACCTACCGTATCCGGTATATTGACAGTAGTAGCCCCGGCCGCAATCGCTGTTTCCACTATTTGATACAGGTAGTTGATATCCGTGCGGCTGGCATCCATCGGCGAAAATTCGATATCCGGGGTATAGTTCCTGGCTCGCGCCACCATTTTGCGGGTTGTTTCCAAAATTTCATCCCGGCTCTTTTTTAACTGATGCAAAATATGGATATCTGAAGAAGACAGAAAAATATGAATACGGGGGCGGGCGGCGCCTTTGACTGCCTCCCAGGCGGAATCTATGGCGGGGGCGCTGGCATGCGATAAGGCGCAGATGATGGGTTTGCGGACATGTTCAGCTATTAGTTTGACCGAGGCGAAATCCCCGGGTGAACTGGCCGGAAAGCCGGCTTCAATGACGTCCACATTCAGTTTTTCCAGTTGCCTGGCAATTTCCATTTTTTCCTGAATGTTTAATGTCCCGCCGGCGGCTTGCTCGCCATCTCTCAAGGTAGTATCGAAAATTATTACTTTATCCATCAATTTTCCCTTAAAATCAAATTATTGACAGTTTGATTTTTAATCATTCATTTTTACTTTATGTCAAATATATTTTAGCTATCCCGATTTCCGGATCAAGCAACAAAACCTCACCGGACACCCGCGGATGCCTTTTAAAAACAAGACAGTGTTTCCGGCTGTAACCGGAAACACAACTCACCTCTCTCTTTTGCAGAGTACTCAAAATCAACCTCAGATCTTCCTGGTAAATCTAAAAATAAATGACCGGTGTGTTTACGAACCGCTCTCATCAACGGTGGCGGCCCCGCCGCGTACCATGGCAATTCGCCCTGTGCGTGTAATTTCTTTAATTCCGAAGGGACGCAGCAGGTCCATCAACGAATTGATTTTTTCTTCCACTCCGGTGACTTCAATTGTCAGCGTATCACTGGAAACATCCACTATTTCCGCGCGGAAAATATCCACCATCTGGATGATTTCGCTGCGGTTGCCGGCAGTGGCTTTAACTTTAATCAAAGCCAGTTCACGCACCACAATAGACTCATCGGTAATATCCGATACTTTCACAATTTCCACCACTTTGGCCAGCAGTTGTTTCCTGACCTGCTCCACCAGATTCAGTGAACCATCCACCACAAAGGTAACTTTGGAGAATCCTTTCAACTCGCTGCTGCCAACAGCGATGCTGGCGATGTTAAAGCCTCTCCGCCTGAACAGACTGACCATGCGGTTTAGAACACCGGGGTTGTCTTCCACCAGAGCCACTAGGGTGTGTTTTGTTGTGACCATGCCTGTACCTCTTTTTGGGGTTCTTCTATTACTTTGGATAAAGATTCACCGGAAGGTACCATAGGATAAACATTTTCTTCCGGTTCCACCCGGAAATCAATCAGGAAGGGACCTTCGGTAGCCATGGCTTTTTCAATGGCCGGAATCACATCTATTTTATGCTCCACTCTTAAGGCAGGTATCTCATAGGCCTCAGCCATTTTAACAAAATCGGGATTGACCAGCGGGGTGGCTACATAGCGTTTCTCGTAGAATAAATCCTGCCACTGTCTGACCATTCCCAGGAACCCGTTATTTAGAATCGCTATCTTTACTCCCAGCTTTTCCTGCATGATGGTACCCAGTTCATGCATTGTCATCTGGAATCCGCCGTCACCGCAGATGCACCAGACAATGTCATTCGGGCGGCCAACTTTTACTCCCATAGAGGCCGGCAACTCAAAACCCATCGTGCCCAGTCCACCCGAAGTGATGAAGGAGTTGGGTTTATCAAACCAGTAATGCTGAGCTGCCCACATCTGATTTTGCCCAACTCCGGCTACGATTAAAGCCTCTCCTTTGGTTACTTCGTAAATCTTACGTACCACGAACTGCGGCAGAAGGTTTTTGGCATTGCGAATCCGGTTGGTCACAATAGGATGGTCTTTGCGCCAGTGGTCCAGTTGATGAATCCAGTCCAGATGCTCTGCCGGTTTTATCAATTTCAATAAGGGTGTCAGTATCTTCTTGATGTCACCTACGATGGGCACATCCACCCTGACGTTTTTGCCGATTTCAGCCGGATCAATATCGATATGGATAATGCGAGCGTTAGGCGCAAAATCGGCGAAGCGGGAGGTGGCGCGGTCGTCCATGCGCATACCGATGGCAATTATCAAATCAGCCGCATTCACTGCCCAGTTGGCATAGACCATGCCGTGCATTCCTATCATGCCGTAGCTTAAAGCATGAGATTCCGGAAAAGAGCCAATTCCCAGTAAAGTAGTGAGCACTGGTATGCGCGTGGTTTCGACCAGTTGTTTCAATTCATCAAAGGCGCCGGACACAATTACACCGCGGCCGGCAATTATCAAAGGTTTTTTACAGGCATTATTGATCATTTCCGCCGCTTTTTTGATCTGGGCAGGGTGGCCGGAGAGGTTAGGATTGTAACCCGGCAATTCTACACTGGCCGGATAGTTATACTCCGCTTTTTCAGTAAAAACATCTTTGGGAATATCTATCAGTACCGGGCCCGGCCGTCCGGTGCGAGCCAGGTAAAAGGCCTCTTTGATAACC
>DATIKD010000360.1:0-1502 GCA_035477965.1 Dehalococcoidales bacterium
CCATCTTTCTTTAGCCTTTTGACCATCTCGTCATAGCTAATGACTGGCTCTTTGACCCTATCCTCAAATGCAGCTATATCCTCTGCATCTTCCGCTAATGCTTCCCTTACAGCGTCATTTATCAGTTCTGATACCGACCGAGAAATTGTGGCTGCTTTCAGCCGCAGTGCCCGGTGTAAATCGGAATCAAGATAAATTGTGGTTCTTCTGCTTTGTGAAGGCATTTCTAACACCTCCAGAAATAACTTGTATAAACATTATAACGCTATAACGCTAAAACAGCAATACAAGGCAACTGCGAAACTGTCATGCTGGAGCGTAGCGAAGCATCTGGAGGCGGGGAGAGTTAGCTTCAATTTCAAAAAACACGTGCGTTTCGCGGGAAGCTAATACTTAAACATTTACCGAAATTAGTAATTGCTGAATCTGTTGAACTATCTCCTTGTTCTCAAAAAAAATTCGGTAACTGTTCCCTGTGGTCCACCAAAGTGACAATACCTGAAACCAATCCGATATACTGATCATGGTTACCCGGGCAAAGTCTTTTCGATAACCTTCCCGTGGCCCGCCTCAGAGAGTAAGCCACTGCCGGGGTTGAGGTGCGCTAATCGATGGATTTGAAGTCGGTCTTTCCCCCTGAGCTCCCGAACGGGGAGATTATATCCGCCTGAGGATAAACCGCCGGCCGCATCCAGCCAGCCCCGCTATGGCTTTGGGGGAGGCTGAACCAGTTCAACCACCAGGTCGGCCGCTTTCAGGTCCAGGTAAGCCACTCCACCACCCCCTTTGAACCGGGAGGTGAGTACGATTTCAGAACCGGCGGCGGTCAGTTGTTGGACCTCGGCCTCAAGGTTATCAATCACAAAGCCCAGGTGTTGGATACCCTCCCCTTTTTGCTCCAGAAACTCCTGGTGGGGTGATTCTCCGGCAATTGGTTGAATCAACTCCAGTTCCATGTTGCCTATCCGGGTAATTTGGATGGTCACGCGCTCGCTGGGGAAGAACGGCTTGCCCCGATATGTTTCCTGGGCATCCGGCGGCAAAATCCTGGGTTTAAAGGGGCCTATTCCCAGAGCGGTAAAACGTGCAATGGCTTGCTCCATGTTTCTGACCACCATGCCAATGTGTATCAGGCGCGTGAATGTGGTTTCCCCGGTTGCTGCCTTTTCCATTATCCTCCCCCTTGATTAATTTAAGGTCTCAAAAACTGAAGACTGTGGTCAGGAAACCCGGCAACTCCGCCAGGGTTAGACCGCGACCAGTATGGCCACCAGGCCGCTCAGGTCTCTACACGTTCAAACCTTGATCAGGCCTGGCCCATATGCCAGCTACCGTCTGCCGGAAATTCTGCCCTGATTCCGGCTGTTCTTTGGTCTGTGCCCGGGTTTCAATGTTCAGTTTCCTGTTTGAGCTTATTATAATCATCCTCCAGGCCGATAGCAAGGCGATTAGCGAAGGAGAAAACCAGGGTTTTACCCCGCCGCCGGATCCTGCGCTAACGC
>DATIKD010000361.1:0-1610 GCA_035477965.1 Dehalococcoidales bacterium
CTTTTGATTCTTTGCATAGAGCATCATTCCAGGTTAACAAAACCGCGGATTAATATCAGTCGGGCACAGTCAGATTATAACGGCTGGACTTCCAGGTAGAATGAAGGAGAAAGACTGCCGCCGGCTGCATCCGTATCGATGCAATAATAGTTTCCACCATCAATGCTGATGTTATAGGCTGTATTGCCGGAGAGAATAAACGAAGTGAAACCATTAACCAGGGTTAAATAGACCGTACCGATGGGTGAGCCGTCCGCCAGAGTGGATTGGACCCATGCTCCCGAACCGCCCGAACGGATGTTAATTTCCAGATTCAAATAACTGTAGTTTTGCGAAAGTTCAGAAGGATTGGTGATATATACCGTAACCAGCATATCACCGGCATAACCGGTACTGTTAAAGTAATAAAGGTCTCCGGCTGTAATTGAACCTGGCTGGGTGATCACCGGATTCCAGGTTGGTGCAACATGCGTAAAAGGCGCCGCTGCGCCGGTTGAATATTGCAGTTTAATATTGTTGGCCACTCCTGAAATGCCGCTGACATTGGTTGCCACATTACCGCTGGCACTGGCTCCCGCAGCCGAAATTGAAACTGTGGTGGTAGCGGTATTTCGAGCGAAGGTGATGGCGGTAGCTGACAGCAATACCATCAATGCAATAAAGAACAAAAACCCTTTTTTCATTTGAGAGCCCCCTCATCAACAACTAACGGCAAGTCAAAGGTATAAGCCTTTTATCTACTTTATGCCAACCTCTCAATATTTGATACAAAGTCAGCATACATTCTGACTGTGCTTTTATACCCATTCGACTACATTGTGCAAAAGGAGGTCTTGTGTTGCGGGTTGGGTTAACAGGGGAAAAATAGCCAACGAAGTTTATTTCCAGCCGGAAAGATAACGCCCAAAACGTTTAGCCTGAGAAGCCAGTGTCAGTTTTAAACCTTTTAGCAATAAACTGCCATGATTATCAAAAGAGGTGTACTCCGACATCAACGAATCAACAATACCCTGTTTTAAGGCAGTTTTGAATAGACCGTCGATCTGCCGGTTACTTAATAACTGATAAGCCCGCCGGGCAAAATATTCTCTTTTCAATTCAGCCAGCAGCAGAGTCCGCCATTGTCTATCATACTGTCTCAATTGTTCAGACGAAAAATCCTGCGCGGCTATCGCCTCATGCAGAACTGCGGCTGCAATTCCGGCACTTTGCAGGCCAAAATAAATGCCTCCGCCGGTGGTGGGTTTAACCTGTCCGGCGGCGTCTCCCACCACAATCAGGCGTTCTTTCCAGGTTACTGGAAGTGGTTTCATCGGAATACCGCATTGTCTGATCTGATATTCCTCTAATTTGATCTTCTGCCGGCTGGCTAAATCTGCCAACCACTCCTGCAAATGCTCTCGCGGAGACTCTCTGGTCATTAAGCCAGCCAAAGCCTGCCCCTGTGAGACAGGCGCCAGCCAGGCAAAAAATCCGGGTGCTATTTTTTGATCAAAATATACTTCAACTTCATTACAATTCAGCGAACTGACCTTAGCCTGAATTCCAATCACATGATAACCCGGCTGTCCTAAACCGACTTGTTTAACCAGAGGCGAACTAAATCCAGA
>DATIKD010000362.1:0-3735 GCA_035477965.1 Dehalococcoidales bacterium
GCAGCAGCATGCTGGAAGTTCTCCATCAAGACTTTATCCGCACCGCCTGGTCTAAAGGCCTAAAAGAACGATCTGTAATAATGCAGCACGCCCTGAAAAACGGCCTTATTCCGGTTATTGTTCTCTCTGGCCTGGGATTGAGCGGCATCATCGGTGGTTCGGTCCTTATCGAAACCGTATTTAATATTCCGGGCATGGGCAGGCTGGCAGTCACTGCCATGTTGAATCAGGACTATCCGGTAATTCAGGGAGTAGTCCTGTTTTTCGCCGCGATGGTATTGGCAACCAACCTGGTGGTAGATCTTTCATATGGATGGCTGGATCCCCGAGTGCAATATCAGTAAGGACGCCTCATGCAGAATAAAAATAGCTTAAAAGCCCATGACGGCCTGACCCCCGCCAGGCCCAATGAATTAAAACGCTTTTTCAGAGTGTTCCTCGGCCGCCCCGTCGTGGTTTTCGGGCTTGTCATTATTGTTATCTTTATTATAGCTGCCATTTTTTCACCCCAGATATCGCCTTACAATCCTCTGAAAAGAAATCTTGATGAAACGCTGCAGCAGCCCAATGCTCAACACCTGTTGGGCACCGACATCCTGGGCAGGGATACTCTAAGCCGTTTGATATTTGGAACTCGTATTTCATTAGTAGTGGGAGTGATCGTGGTGCTGATTGCGGGCGGATTCGGTGTTTTTCTCGGCTCCATCGCAGGTTATTTCGGCGGCTTTATCAGTACCATTATTATGCGGCTAATGGATACCCTGATGACCATTCCGATGCTGATTCTGGCACTTACCATCGCAGCCCTTTTAGGTGGGGGGTTAAAAAACATCATTATTGCACTGGGATTTGGTTTAATACCCGGATACGCACGATTGATGGCCAGCCAGGTGCTCGTAGCTAAATCTATGGACTATATTCTGGCGGCCCGCTCTATGGGAGTTAGCCATCAACGCATAATCTTTCGTCACATCGTGCCTAATTGCTTCTCTCCCATCCTTGTACTGGTTACCATGATGATGGGGACCACCATTCTGGCTGAAGCCGGATTAAGCTTTTTAGGCATCGGGATAACCCCACCCACTCCCGCCTGGGGCAGCATGGTCACCGACGGGCGCGAATATTTGCTTACCAATCCCATGCTTTCGATTGCTCCGGGCGTGGCGATCATGCTTGTGGTATTTGCTTTTAACATGGTAGGAGACGGGTTGCGAGACGCATTGGATCCCAGACTGCGAGGTGTCATTTGAGCAAAGCTGGTTATAACGCCGGTTTACGATTGTTTGTCCGGCGTGTTTCGGGCTGGTAGATGATTTCTATTCATCAAATCAATAGGTTACATACATATTTAGCCTGAATTGTATCGTCCCGTAGACTGGACAAATTAGGGAGCATAGGGCGATGGACATCAATCGACCGGAGTACTCTTCCAGAAGTCTGGACCAATTGCGCAAAAAAATTGAGAGAAAGACCGGCAAGACTCCCGAACAGCTTTTTGCTGGAAGAGAAAAACGGGTTAGAGATGCCGTAGAACTCAGAGTGCCTGATCGTGTGCCGGTGAGACTTGAAACTCATGCCTTCCCCGCGCGTTATGCCGGAATACCCATCTCAGCCAGTTTTTATCAACCGCTGTTATGGATGAAAGCCACCCGTAAAACCATACTGGATATGGAACCGGATATGTATCAGGCCACGGTGGGTTTCAACAGCGGGCAGGTCATGGATATACTGGACCCCAAACACCTGAAATGGCCTGGAGGAACTCTACCGCCCAATGTGTCACATCAGGCCATTGACCAGGAATATCTAAAAGCAGGAGATTATGATTTATTCCTTAACGATCCTGCTGATTACTCACTGCGCTATATAATACCCCGCGCTTATGGGGCGCTGGCTGCGCTCGCCCGGTTGCCTTATCTGGCCGACATTATGTACGGAGTCCCCAATTTGACTGCTGTTCTGGCCGCGGATGACTTTCAGGCACTGGGTCGGACTTTAGTTAAAGCCGGCCAGGAGCAGGCCAAAATGTCTCGAATTTCATCCGGTTTCGATGCAGAAATGGCGTCACTGGGATTCCCTTCGGGCAATCACGGCGGAGGTGCCGGCGGAGCGCCGTTCGATATGATGTCTGATTTTTACAGAGGCATGCACGGCTCTATGCTGGATATGTACCGTTGCCCGGAAAAATTGCTGGCGGCCTGCGACCGCATACTGCAGAGACGCATCGCCTCTGCCGGACCCATTGAGGCTGGTCAAAAAGGCAATCCCCATTTGGCCTTCATCGGTCTGCACCGCGGGGCTGAGGGCTTTATGTCCCGCCAACAGTTCGAAAAATTCTATTGGCCGGGTTTGAAAAAAGCCCTGCTCCGCACAGTAGAGCTGAGCATAGTACCCATTATTTTTTGTGAAGGCCAGTTTGGCGACCGCCTGGAATACCTGCTGGAATTGCCCAGGGGAAAAGCAATTTGCCTTTTCGACCGTACAGATATGTTTCGGGCCAAAGAAATTTTAAAAAATCACCTTTGTATTGCCGGCAACGTTCCTCCTTCATTGCTTCAAATAGCTTCACCGCAGGAAGTAGAGGATTATTGCGCCAAACTGATAAAGGTTTGCGGAAAAGGAGGCGGTTTTATTTTATCTGCCGGTAGTTCTATCGATGACGCCAGACCGGAGAATCTGAAAGCGATGATGGATGCACCCCAAAAACATCCTGTTGAATAAACCTCTATTAGACGATTAAAAATGGCGGAAAAATAAAAAGAAAAGGGGGTTAATATGATTGAGTATGAAAAACTGGTAGAAATCGTCGGCCCAGATAACGTAATCCGTGAACCGGCAATTTTAGATAGTTACGCCGGTGATGTTTCTTTTGTCAGCCCGGTAAAACCCGCCTTCGTGATCAAATTACGCAGCGGAGATGAGGCGGGAAAGTTGGTCAAACTGGCCAGAGAAACGCGGACTCCGCTGATTCCGGTCAGTTCCGGGCCTCCTCACTTTCGCGGTGATACCGTACCCTCAGCAGGCGGAGCGATCATAGTGGATTTCAGCGGAATGAAAAAGATTATCCGGGTTGACCGCATGAACCGCACAGCTATGTTTGAACCCGGTGTAACTTTTGGTGAGTTAATAACGGCTGCCGCGCATGAAGATCTCAGGCTTAATCTGCCCCTCCTGCCGCGGCTGACCAAATCTGTCACTGCCAGCCTGCTGGAAAGAGAACCGGTTCTTATGCCCACCTATCATTGGGATATCGCTGACCCTCTGCAGTGTGTGGAAATTTATTTTGGCACAGGTGAATTGTTCAGGACCGGAGCAGCCGCCGGCCCCGGTTCGCTGGAAGATCAATGGGTTGCCGGAGGCGGCCAGGTGGAAGCAGCAGGCCCTTCATCCGTCTCCTGGTACAGGTTGATTGGCGGATCACAGGGCACTATGGGTATGGTAACCTGGGCATCTGCCAGATGTGAAATTATTCCGCAACTGGAAGAACCGTATGTAGTTGGCTCTGAAAAACTGGCCGATCTGATGGAAATGGTCCACTGGTTAGTCCGCTACAGAATACCTAATGAATGCTTTATTTTAAACAAAATGAATCTGGCAGTAATTCTGGCCCATGATTTTTATGATGAATATCTGGCCATTAAAGACAGCCTGCCGGAATGGATATTGTTTTACAATCTGGCAGGTTACAATTACTTCCCTGAAAAAAGAGTTAAAGCCCATGAAATGGATGTCAGC
>DATIKD010000363.1:0-1595 GCA_035477965.1 Dehalococcoidales bacterium
ATGGCCACAAAATTTCGTTCGTGTTGCTGATACTTTGTTTTCAACATCATATTTTATCTCCAGAAATAAATGTAAAATGCTAAGATTATCGCCAGGACAATGCATGAATGGATAACATCCCACTTATTCCAACTTGATCTGGTCTCTGCAACTTGTTCAGGAGTGGCCGAACCGTATGTAATTCCAGCAATTTTGGAAGCTTCGGGTCTCTTGGTAAGGAGCGAAACCACCACTATGACACAAATGCAAATTAAGAACAAATAAATGGAAAAATGCAACCAGTTATGCTGGATAATGATTGTATAAAACAGGCTTTCAGGGTTAATATAGGGCTCAAAGACGTTTCCTGCCAGCCTGGTCATGCCCAGGATAAAACCCGTGAGTAAACCGGCAAAACCTGCTTTTGGAGTGGCTCTTTTCCAGAATACCCCGATAAGGAATACCGATGCAATGCCGGGCGCCAGCAGTGACTGCACCCCCTGAAGGTAGGCATACAATACTTCACCAATTCCTTTCATTACAGGTATCCAAAGTATTCCTAAGACTACAATTACCGCTGTGGCTATCCGGCCTACCTTCACCAGGTGTTTTTCAGAACAGCCGGGTCGCAGTTTTTCATAGAAATCTTTGGTGAATAAAATTGCCGAAGAGTTAAACAGCGAGGCCAATGAACTCATTAAAGCCGCAATTAATCCGCCAACTACCAGGCCTCTGAAACCAACAGGCAGGATATTGGCTACCAGCGAGGAGAATGCCGCATCGGGATGGCTTAATTCAAGAAGGCCTTTTTGGTTCAATGCAAAGGCTATCATTCCCGGAATCAGAAAAAGGAATACAGGGGTTAATTTCAGATATGCCCCAAAAATGGAGCCACGGCGAGCCTGTTTCTGACTCTGACCCGAAAGCACCCGCTGAACAATATACTGGTCGGTGCACCAGTACCAAAAGCCAATAATGGCCGATCCAAGAATTACTCCAGTCCAGGGAAACTCCGTGTCGCGGTGCGAACGGATTAGGCTGGTCATGGAATCGCCATATGGGGTTACCGTAGCGCCAGCGATCTCCATAAATTCATTCCAGCCGCCCAATTCCCGTAAGCCGATTACCAGGATTACCAGAGAGCCTAAAAGCATAACAGGAACCTGTATTATTGAAGTATATAGTATTGCCTTCATCCCTCCCAACACCGTATAAATACCGGTTAATAATACAAGGCCTACGGCGCTGATCCAGAAAAAATCGATGCCATGCAATTCGCTGATACCAAAAACTTCCTGAAATACGATTCCGCCGGCATACACTGTTACAGCTACCTTAGTCAGCACGTAGCTCACCAATGAAATTATCGAAAGGAAATTCCTTGAAGCGGTATTGTACCGCCTTTCAAGAAATTCGGGCATGGTAAAAACTCCACTGCGCGCATAAAAGGGAACAAAAACCCAGCCCAGTACCAGAATAAGCCAGCCGTGCATCTCCCAGTGCGCCATGGCCATTCCCGACTTGGCGCCGGCCCCCGCCAGGCCTACCAAATGCTCAGACCCTATATTCGATGCAAATATGGAAGCCCCTATCGCAATCCACCCTGCATTACGCCC
>DATIKD010000364.1:0-3673 GCA_035477965.1 Dehalococcoidales bacterium
AGAACTGCCGATGATATGGGCTTGCGCCACAAAGTCGGCCGAACGCAGTCTGAGGGACTCTCCCCTTATCAGGCGGGCATAGGGTGCCCAACCCAGGATGGACAGCGCCAGCACTACGGTAAAGTAGCCTGGTCCCAGGCTGACCTGCAACAGCATAGCCAGCAGCAACCCGGGGAATGCCATGCTGATGTCCGTCATACGCATTAACGCCGCATCAACTCGGCCTCCCAGATAGCCGGCCGTAATTCCGATCACTGTGCCTATAAAGGCTGTAATGGCAATTACCAGCAATGAAACACTCAAAGAGACCCTTGCTCCCACCATTAATCGACTCAAAACATCCCGTCCCAGATTATCTGTCCCCAAAAGATATTTCGGAGAGCCGCCTTCTATAAAAGACGGCGGCAGGCGTCGCTCCATAATCGAGGTTTTGGCCGGATCATGAGGCGCCAGCCAGGGCGAAAATATAGCAATAGTGATCAGCACCCCAAAAACCGTGCAGGGTAAAATCAAGGTCAGGTTTTTAATTATTCTCGAGCGCCTGGAAACACGATATTTTTTTAGATTCTTGCTTGCGACTGCCTCTGTTGTTGTTGTTTGCATATCTATCATGACTTCCCATAACGTATTTGCGGATCAATATAGGCATAGGTAATATCCACCAGCAAGTTCATACAAACCACCATTACAGCAATTATCAACGTCACGGCCTGCACCACTGGGAAATCGCGGGCAAAGGTTGCGGTAACGATCAGGCGGCCCATCCCCGGCCAGTTGAAGATTTGTTCTACTATCACCGCGCCGCCAACGAGCCCGGCAAAAATCATGCCGGCCGTAGTCAATGGAGCGATTAAGGCATTGCGCAGAGCATGTTTCCAGATGACCATCCTTTCCGAAAGCCCTTTGATTCTGGCCAGCTTAACATATTCACTGTCCAGGACATCCAGCATGCTGGAACGCACCAGCCGCATCATGCCCGGCAGCATGAAAAACACCTGGGCAGCCACCGGTAATATATAGTTAACCGGCCTTTCAAATCCGGCCGCCGGTACCCATCCCAGGGTAACCGAAAATATTAGCACCGCCATGATAGCCACCCAAAAGCCCGGCAGGGCTTGCCCCAGCACCGCCAGGAATTTTACCCCGTTATCCAGGATGGTGTCCCGCCGGGTAGCCGCCAGGATGCCCAAACCCAGCGCCAGCAGCATACCAATTATAAAGGATGGCAATCCCAACCGGAGGGTATTGGGAAAGGCTTCTCTGATCATGTCTCCCACCGGCCGGGCGTGTACAAACGAAGTACCCAGGTTGCCGGTGGTCATATCCCGCATATAAATAACAAATTGGGTAGCCACTGAGCGGTCCAGTCCCAAACTGCTTCGAATAGCTTCAAGCTGTTCAAGCGACGATGTGGGTGAAACCAGCAGCCTGGTGGGATCCCCGGAGAGACGCAGCAAGAAAAAGACCACTACCAGAATACCTATGACTGTAAAAACAGCCTGTATTAGACGTAACACAATGAAGCGCGTCATTTATTTTTCCTTATGTTTTTTCAGGAAGATTTTGACCGGCAAATTGTCAGTCTTTTATATTTTGAATTCAATAGTTCTCTCTGCCCAGCAAATTTTCAGGTTGCCGGGGGCCTGCAGGCCTCCGGCAACCTTTTTGTGAGGTAGAGTGAAATCCCGTTAGTTATCTTTTTCTGGGTATGAAGCCGTCAAAGGCATCCTGCAAGCTTATCCAGGTCCTGCCTGTAACTCTTTCCACAGCGGGTCCCAGCACCATAGGAACATTGGCTATGTTGATACCCACGTTGACATACATGGAATGGGCATAAGTCCGGAATTCGGTCCATTTAGCCAGGGCTTTGACCGGATCCAGTTCGGTAGTGGCAGCCGTGTACATTTCATCGGCCTTGGGATCATTGGCGGTTTGATGAGCGCCCCAGGAGCCGAACATGTTGGAGGAATGGTAGATGGAGTTTTGCGTGCTGCCAAAGATCCAGAAGAAGATCCAGCCCACGTTGGGATCGCCGTCAGTGATGCGTCTAGCGGGATTGAAGAAATAGCCGCCCCAGACGGTAGCATCCACCAGGTTCAGCCTGGTCTGAATGCCGGCGGCGGTCCAGTAACCCTGGATCATCTGGATGAATTCAACCGCGGGACCGGGTGAGGCATAGATATTGATGACTGGATTAGGGAATTTACCGGGATAGCCGGCGGCGGCCAGCAGTTCTCTGGCTTTTCTGACATCAAAGGCATCCACTTTCCAGGCATCGCTCCAGCCGTAGCCGCCCGGATGCAGGAACCAGTAGCCGCCGGGAACGGCAGCGCCGAGATAATAACCATCGGCAATTTCCTGGCGGTTGATCGCATGGGACATGGCCTGGCGCACCCGGATATCACCCACCGGGCCGGCAGTTCTGAGCCATGAACCCTGGAAGCTGAAGTTGCTCAAGACGGGCAGGCCAAAAATCTGGGTTTTAAAGCCCTGTCTCTGCAAATCTTTCACATTATCCATAGTGGTTCCGATAATATCGACCTCATTGTTCCTGAGCATGGCAAGCTGGGTGGCCGCTTCCGGAACCATCATGTCTACCACAAACTGGAAGGACGGAACTCGGCTTTTATCCCAGTAATCGACATTGGCTTCCAGTCGGGTTCTTACCTTGGATTGGAATGAGACGAATTTCCACGGGCCGGAACCGATCGGCGCCCGGCGGAAGGCTTCCTGCCCCACTCTTTCAAAATAGGTCTTGGGCAGAATTCTGGTCCAGGCGAAGGGGATAATGAGTGGCGGTTCGGGTTTATTGGTCACAAACTGGAAAGTGTAGTCATCCACCACTGTGGAGGATTTCTTGTTGTAAGCCGCGCTTAGATAGCGGGACCACGGGTTGGTGGATTCCGGGCTACCGAAGCGGTCGACCGAGAATTTGACATCATGCGCGGTCAAAGTATCGCCGTTGTGGAACTTGATACCACGCCGGATTTTGAAGGTCCAGGTGTTGCCATCAGGACTGATGCTCCAGCTTTCGGCGACAGAACCGACGTAGTTGCCTTTCTCGTCCCAGGTGATCAACGGATCATAAATAGCCCAGCCCCAGAATGATTCATAGAAAATAGGATCAAAGGATTCATAAGCGAAATCGGTGGTGGCAACTCTCAGAGTGCCGGAAGGGGGAGCCTTGACCACCGTGGGAGTAGCAGCGGGGGTCGGGGTGGTCACTCCCGGGGTAGTGGGCGTCGGAGTAGTAGGACGCGGCGTAGTCGGTGACGGAGTGACACCGGGAGTAGTAGGGGTTGGTTGAGGGGTCGGCGTGGCAATAGTGGCGGGTGGGGTAGTGGTTGGAGTAGGTGTAGGGGTTGCGGGGGCGCAGGCGGGCAAAGCCAATGCCAGCACCAGCAGGATACAGAGACTTACTAGCAGAACCGTAATACCTCGTTTTCTCAAATCATCTCCTCCTTTTTTCTTCACACTTTGAAGTGTTCTTATTTTTTTATTCCGGAATGAAAAACTCGGGTGGTTTGCCGCTACTCCATCTTTCTGTCAGTTTTTAGTCTGATTTCTCACTTCATTAACCTTAATAAATATAGTTACACGCCACCGTATTATTATTCATTTCACCTGGGAGATAACCGCTCTATACGAGATTTGATTTTAGCCGGAAACAATT
>DATIKD010000365.1:0-3733 GCA_035477965.1 Dehalococcoidales bacterium
CCAGCTAGGTCGCTGCATCTAGGCCTCAATTTATCCCGAACAGTTGTGAGGAGCCGCTAAAAGCGAGCCCGCATCAGACGCAAGAATGGGAAAAGGAGGAAGTTAAGTGGACAAGATCTATGCCGGAATCGATGTATCCAAATCTACTCTGGATGTGGCGATTAGTAACAAAGCCGAGATTAAGAGTTTCCCGAATCAAGAAAGTGGTATCCAAGAGATAGTAAAGTACCTTAAAGAGGAAAAGTTGGAATTGACCGTGATGGAATCCACGGGAGGATTGGAAAAGCGGTTAGCGGTAGCCTTAGTGGAAGCTTCTATCCCGGTCGTGGTGGTCAACCCCAGGCAGGTCAGGGACTTTGCCAAAGCCAAAGGTAAACTGGCTAAAACAGACAGTATCGATGCCAGGATACTGGTTGAATTTGGGACAGATATTCGACCAGAAGTGAGGCCCTTATCAGATCAACAAACCGATGCCATCAAAGCCCTACTGGTAAGAAGGCAGCAACTCAAGGAAATGATCACGATGGAGAATAACCGGTTATGGTCAGCGGATAGCAAAGTGGTACCCTCCATTCAAGAGCATCTGAAATGGCTGAATCAAGACTTGCAGAGTATAGATGATGACTTGCAAGACAAGATACAGACGAGCCTCATATGGAGACAAAAAGACAACCTGTTGCAAAGTGTACCTGGGGTTGGTCGAGTCTTATCGATGACCTTGTTAGCAGCCTTACCCGAGTTGGGTAGATTGGGCCCAAAGAAACTCGCGTCCCTGGCAGGGGTAGCACCATTCAATCGAGATAGTGGGAAATACCGGGGCAAGCGGACCACCAAGGGAGGACGGCCAAGAGTAAGACCGGCGCTGTATATGGCAACACTGACATCGACCCGTTTCAATCCTGTAATCAAAGCATATTATAATCACTTGTTAGAGATGGGGAAAGCTAAGAAAGTGGCTCTTGTGGCCTGTATGCGCAAGTTATTAATAATTTTGAATGCCATTGTCAGAGATAATAGACCTTGGCAATATAAGGCCTAATCAAGACAGTTGATGGAGGGGAGGGGATACGTCATGACGTGACTACAAACGTTTGCCCCCTCGTCCAGATCCTTCAGCCTCGCCATTCGAGGCTTCCAGGATGACAACGAAAAAGGGGCCGGAGGCTCCGGCCTCGCCTTTCGGAGCCTCCGACATGACACCCTGTTTTTACACCCTGATAATGAATAATCAGTTTAAACCCAGGCTCGTTAAGGAATTTTGTTTTAGACAAGAGGGGGGATGATTAGCAAACCAAATTGTGGCTGGGCGATAGTTGCAGTAGTCGGTAAAATCGCCTTTTATTCCCACCCAATACCGTTTTTTTCAGGCTCTATTCAACACCTTTGTTATGTAAAATCTTTTGCAGCAATTCAGCTAAGGCAGGTTTCACCTGAGGTAAATCCTCTTTCAGTGTTTTCCATATTACCAGCATATTCAACCCAAAATACTCATGAACCACTATATCCCTTATCCCGGCCATTTCTCTCCATGGCAAACCTGGAGCCTGTTGTTTTACTCTTTCCGGCAGTTTTTTGGATGCCTCGCCGATAATTTACAGAGCTCTGATGACCGCGAAACGGGTTTTATCATCTGCTTTAAATTGATCAAAATCCATAGAGGTGATGAACTTCTCTGCCATTTCAATCGCTTCTAAAATATCCTTCAGATAATCAACATATTCTCGCCTTGGACTCATACCGCAATAACCTCATCCAGTACCTTTTTGCCTATAGCCGGTTTCAAAGCCTCCTTCATAACCAGGTCCACTTTTATTTCAAGCCGATCGCTCAAGCAATTTTTCAACTCGATAAATTTAAGCAGACTGGGCGGTTCGAAAAATTCTACCAGCAGGTCCAGATCACTGGCCTTTTTTTGTTCCCCTCTAACATATGAACCAAAAATACCCAGAGATTTAACTCTGTAGCGCCGTTCAAGCTCCGGCAGAAATTGCCTCAATTTTTCTAAAATGGTTTCAATCAAAATATTTTGTCTTTTCATTTTTCAAATACGACCGTTTCCTGTACGGTTAATATTATACCAGTAATGAAATAGTTATATACGACCGATAAATAGATAATTTTTTCAGGAAGAATAACCCGAGCCGCTTTCTGCCCTTCAGGGTTAACTCGTGACTGAATTCAATCCAGGGCATTTCAATAGAAACTTCTGCCGCCGGAAACAACCGGCGGCAGACCTACCCACTATCTGTACACGCCGTATTCTTTGGTGAAATCTATCATGGCTTTCAGGTTTTCCGGTTTGACTTCATCGGTTGAACTGCGGGGCGAAATAATGTAACCGCCGTCTTTGCCCACACCATCGATAAGCTTCTTGCAATAGGCGATAACCTCGTCTTTTGTTCCCACCTGGAGCAGTGAAGAAGGGATATTACCTTCAATACAGCAATGGCCTTTCAGGATTTCTTTCGCCCGGAAGATATCCGTGTTATCAAAGCGCGCCACAAATTTCCCTTTTGGGAACTCCAGAAGATATTCCAACCTGGAATCAAACCGCCCCTCAAAGAAAATATAGGGCGTACCGCCCCGGTTGCATAACTCCCATACCAGTTTCTTAAATGTGGGCCAGTAAAAGGTATCAAACTGTTTTTTAGATAAAAATTCATCTGACCCTCGGGTGTTGGTCATGAAAATGCGCGCCCGCCCATTCTCATCCGGCTTGAGCCGTATAGTCTCCAACGTCTTTTTAAGAATAAAGTCACACAATTCAAGCAGTTTGTCCGGCTGCCGGAACATATCGAACATGGTGCCGGTCATGCCCCGCAATGAATGTGAAACGATATCATAGGGCGGCAGTGCGGCCGCTATTGTAGTGGTAAAATAACCGTATTTTTCCAGCAATTTTTGAAACTTGACCTGTTTGCTGTGCCACCTGCGCATCTCACGCCCGGCTTTTAACAACGTTTGTAGGGCTTTGGCCACTTCCGGTTTGGCAAAGGCTTCAGCCGCAAACTGATCGGGCGCGGGCCCAGCCAGTAAATTATATAGTGGAGGTAACTCGGCGAGCCCTTTCAGTCCATTGCTGACTCTGGAAAGATGATGCCTGAAAAGATAATCAGTGGGGTCCTGCATATACCTGTCAAATTCATCCGCTTTCAGGCTTTCCACTTCAATCGATTGAAACCCGTGATTGGGGTCCACCCCGTGCCCCGGCCAGCGCATGGTCCTGGGATCCAGAATTTCCAGGGCTTTACCTGACCTGAAATAGCCGGCGCCAAAAGTATCCGGACGGAATACTTTTAAGGTTTTTTCATATGCGTCATACCAGGAGTCATAATCATAATAGGCTGCCGAACACAGTACGCCGGTATATTTGGCGGGAAAGTTACCCATCGGACAGCTTATCGGGACCCGGTCCGGCACCTTTACATCGATGGCATCATTGATCCTTTTCTGCCTTTCCTGGCGGAGTTGCTGCGCAGATTTACCGATATCGGGATCTTTAAACATCAATTTACCTCTCCTATACTAATATTTCGGGTATATTTATCATACGGAAATTCGATTTATTCTACAATAACGGCCAAGAAAAAACTAAGCCTTCATGCAGTCAATTTCGCCTGAAAATCGACTTTCAGATCATTGCTGTCCAAATCCGGCTGTGAAAAGTATTTGTAAGGCGTTGTACCCCACCGCCGGATCCTTCAGCCTCGCCGATCGAGGCTTCCAGGATGAC
>DATIKD010000366.1:0-1805 GCA_035477965.1 Dehalococcoidales bacterium
AGGTAATTTCTTTACGTTCTTCGGTGACTTTTTCAACCACTGTTTTTTCTGCCCATACATCAACCTTACCGGTGGTAGGACTGATTTTAACGCTGATATTTTGATTAGGCAAGAAATGCTCTTTGCGATAAGCTGAAACCAGGGCAGATTCTACTGCTACCAGCACCACTTCTTTGGGCAGATTCTTCTCAGCCGAAAGCTGAGTTATGGCGAGCAAAAAATCGCTCTTCATTTTAACGGCGACCTCCAGCCCTTTTTGTCCTGAATATCATCATATTAACCTGTATATTTCAATTTTTAACAATTAAAAAAGTGGGCTTTAGTCCCACTTTTACCTGATTCGAGTATAACATAATTTATTCAAAGTTACAACCAAAATTCCAACCCAAAAAATTCAACCCAAAATCCCTCAAATAGTAATAAAAACAAGGTGCACCCATCTCAGATGTATTTTTCCGGATGACCGGCTTGACAGGCCGGATTTGTTTCCTGTATTCTGGATATACCAATGTAAATTGGTGAGGTTCAGAAAGCAAGCCGGTGTGAGTCCGGCGCAGTACCGCCTGCTGTAAACCCCGCAAGGGGCAAGCCAGAACGCTGAACTCGGTGATTCCTCCGCGGGAAAGGAGGTGGGAATATGGCTACGGCCTTTTAATCCCCCTCGATTTTGAGTTGAGGGGGATTTTCTTTTTATCCGGGGATTTTTAAATTATTTTTTAAGGAAGGATTTGATGAAGCTCAGGTTTACCATCTTTACTTTAACTTTGATATCTATCCTGATTTTTAGCGGCTGTCAGACCGCGGCTCCGGCGTCAACTGCGCCAGTGGCTCCGGTTACTGCGCCGCCGGCAACTACCCCGGCCGTCACGACTCCTCCGATTACAACTCCGGCTGCACCCGTCAGCACTAACCCCTCCATCCAGTTTCCGCTCACTCTCAAAGACGATGCCGGGCGCTCCGTCACTCTGAATGCCGTCCCCCAGCGTATTGTTTCTCTTTCTCCCAGCAATACCGAGATGGTCTTCGCCCTGGGACTGGGTGACCGGTTAGTTGGAGTTACCAAATTCTGCAACTATCCCGAGGCGGCTAAAACCAAAGAGGTGCTGGGCGGGTTCAGCGATGTCAATACTGAAAAAGTCATTGCAGCCCAACCTGACCTGATACTGGCCTCCAGTTTGCATGTCGCCAAGGTGGTCCCCGCGCTGGAGCAATTGAATATTCCGGTATTCGTGATTAAGGCCGGAACGATTGATGCTATCCTGGACCGTATCAACCAACTGGGAAATATGACCGGCAGAGCCCGCGAATCCCAGAAACTTACGGCTGATTTACGTGAAAGAGTGGAAGCAGTCAGTAACAAAATCGGTAGCTCGAAAGGCGTGAAGCCGCGTATATTATACGTGACCTGGCACGATCCCATCTGGACCTCCGGTGATGATACTATCATTGGCGAGTTGATTGCCAGGACCGGAGGAACCAATATTGCCTCAGAACTTAAAGGGTATGCTACCATTACTCTGGAAACAGTCGTTGACCGCAACCCTCAAATAATAATCGTGATGAGCAGTATGGGCGACAATTCTTCTCTTGACTATATCAACACTGAGCCCAGGCTCCAGGTGACTGAAGCCCATAAGAACAAACAGGTCCATTTGATTGATGCGGACATCTTCGGCCGGACTACACCGCGAATCGTGGACGGGCTGGAGCAACTGGCTAAAATAGTACAACCGGAATTGTTTAAGTAGGAGTAACTTCTTTGGGAATATCCCATCCGGATGCAGTGGTTGAACCAAGACTGAATC
>DATIKD010000367.1:0-5552 GCA_035477965.1 Dehalococcoidales bacterium
AACAATTAAAAATCCAGTATTTACAGCCGGATTTGTTTGTTTTTCATCATGCAGTCGTGCCTGCCGAGCTTTAATGATGTTCATTATCGATGGTCGAATTCTACCATCAGTCAATTATCCCTGTCAATAGCAAAATTGCAATTTTAGAATCATATTTTGAAATAGTCAACTTATCATTGATGTTTGTTAGATTGATATAACCAGTCCAGTGCTGAAAAGTAGCCTGGAAAAAACCGGTTGAATCAAAGAATGAGTTAAAAAATGCAGGCTCAAGCCTGAGAGTGTTATAATTGAAACGCAAGGAGGGCGCTCCGAATTTGAAAATTATGAATTTTCCCTGTGAAGTCTGCCATAAAAAAACTCCTCACGCTGAGGAGCCGGTCCCTGATCCGGAGAGTGCCACCGTCTGGCATTGCATGTACTGCGGCCAGGAAAGGCGGCCGGATGAAGGCGGGGGAAGCAAAGTACCCGTCTAATACTGGTAACTGAATGGACTACCTGATCAGACACTGGCTGCAATTAATATACCCCAAGCAATTATAAACACCGCTGATTGAGCCTGAACCTATTATAGTGTTATAGTATTTAGAGTCTCGAAAACCTTCCGGATTTCTTTTCTTTTTACGGGGAAGTGCTGGAACTGGCAGACAGCCTGGACTTAGGATCCAGTGCCGCAAGGCGTGGGGGTTCAAATCCCCCCTTCCCCACCAAATTTTGTTTATCCATTCGCCCTGGGCACTTTAAATATCACCCTCTTAGCTATTTATAAAATAATTCCTTTAGTTACACCATGATTTAGTATCCGGCTCCAGACCTCCGAGACCAAATCCTTACTTTTCAAACAGATGTTCGGTCACTTTCCAGGATTATTCAATATCCAGATGATCTTTAATGGCTCTCTGAATCTCGTGCTGAAGCTGCGTGTCTTCGAGTAAACCCAGCAGCTTCCCCAATCGCTCCTTCGAAATTGTCCTTATCTGGTGAGCCATTACTATAGATTCCAGAGAAAGACCGGCCCTTCCTTCTGGTAGAAGAATCTCTGAAGGATATAGCCGGCGTTTAGTTGATGTAAGAGGCAAGACAGTTACGTTAGGCATAGCCTGGTTGAATTCCTCATTACTGATAACCAGCACCGGCCGTCTGCCTTTCTGTTCAGCGCCTGTGACCGGGTTAAGATTAGCTTCAAAAACTGCCCACTGAAAATTCGGCATCAGCCTATCCTCTGGGCAGTTTCGGTATCTGCAGTACGGAAAGCTGTCTCAACATCTTTGATATCTTTAAGCAATAGAGTATCCTTTGCGCCTTCTTGCCAAATTCGTTGCCGTTCTTGCCTCCGTATCTCTTTTAGCTCCTTAATCAATGCCTGCTCAACCAGAGCGTTTTTACTGGGCGCGATTCCCCTGGACATTACACTATCCAACTCCGCTAAAATATCAGTACGTAAGCTGAAAGTAGCTTTTTTCGTCTTTCCTGCCATGTTACTTTAACCTCCTTATCCTATGCTACCATATGCTTCCTAAAACGGCAATCACTTTTAGGAAGGCATAATCCAGACGGTTCAACAAGCATTAAACCTTAGTTACTTAATGAAAATAAAAACCTGCCAATCGTAGTATGGCATGAATCAGTCCTTTCTTTTCAAATAATATTTATTGTTCGGTGACTGTTCTCTGTGGTCTGCCAAATTTTGTTTATCAATTCGCCCTGTAGACTTCAAATATCACCGTCTGAACCAATATTCCGAAATTATCTTTGGGATTAAAGTTGCGACTTCATAATTCAGCTAACCCATTTTTCAAATTCTGACACCCGCAGGTCTTTCATTGGTGTACACCGCCCAATTTTGTTGTGCTAAAATGGTAGTATCTGAATCAAGGAGATTACTAAATGAGCAAAACCAGAGTTGGAATCATTAACGTCACGGGGTATGTAGGAATTGAACTGGCCCGCATTTTATGTCAACATCCGGAGGTTGATCTGGTCTCAATCACCGGCCGCAGCGCGGCGGGGCAGAAAATCGGTAAAGTTTTTCCCAGTTTAATTGGACTGGATATGACTATCGAATCCCGCCTGGGTGATGTGGACCTGGCTTTTTCTGCCATGCCGCACGGCGAGAGCGCAGCGGAGGTCATGCCCCTGGTAAAATCCGGGAAACGTGTGGTAGATATGAGCGGCGATTTTCGGCTGAAAGATGCCGCCGTTTGGCAATTCTGGTACGGACATGTCCATCCCGATACTGAAATGTTAACCCGGGCGGTTTATGGCATCCCCGAACTGCATGGCGCAGAAATTCGGCAGGCGCGTTTGGTAGCCAACCCGGGCTGCTATTCCACCGGGGCTATTCTGGCGCTGGCCCCGGCTGCACGGGCCGGGATTATTGAACCGGATATCGTGGTTGACAGCAAATCCGGAGTATCCGGCGCAGGCCGTACCCTGAAACTGACATCCCATTTTTGTGAGGCGGATGAAGACGTCTGTGCTTATTCCACCGAAGGTCACCGCCTGATGCCGGAAATGGTCCAGGAACTGGGTTTACTTTCACCCGGTCCTGCTCCTAAAATTACGTTCATGCCGCACCTGATTCCCATGAACCGGGGAATTCTGAGCGCCTGTTATGCTAATCTTAAAATGGATAAACTGGGCGGGGGCAATCCCAAAGATGCAGTAAGAAAACTGTACCGCGATTTTTATGCCGCCACTCCTTTCGTTAAAGTGGTGGATGAACCGCCGCACACCAAACATGTCCAGGGCAGCAACTATACTCATATCTACCTTACGGTTGATTCCCGGACCGGCAAATTGATAGTGCTGTCCGTCATCGACAATCTGGGTAAAGGCGCCGCCGGTCAGGGTGTGCAGAATATGAATGTGATGTTAGGTCTGCCTGAAACTTGCGGCCTGTCTATGCCCGGGATGTTTCCCTAACGTGAGTTCAGTTTGTACCGATTGATGGAAGCTTGATCATCATTCCTGTTCGGGTTTCTTTAAGTTAACATATAAGTATATTCAACCATCATATGAAAGGAGGGTAAAAAGGTGTTAAAGGATCTGGTTTTAAAAAACCGCAGCTACCGCCGTTTTTTCCAGGATACCCCCGTTTCACTGGAAACGCTCAAAGAACTGGTTGACCTGGCGCGCCTTTCGGCTTCAGGCGGGAATCAACAATCACTGAAATACATCCTTTCTTGTGAACCGCTTAAAAACACGGCGATTTTCCATACTTTATCCTGGGCGCGATTGCTGGAAGGCTGGGGTGGTCCAAAGGCGGGTGAAAGGCCGTCTGCCTACATTGTCATCCTGCATGATAAAGAAATCAGCCCCAATTATTTTTGCGACCACGGCATTGCCGCTCAAACTATTCTGCTGGGGGCGGCTGAGAAAGGCCTGGGAGGCTGCATGGTGGGAGCGATCAAGAAAGAAGATTTGAAAAAAGCCCTCAATCTGGCTGACCGCTTTGATATCTTACTGGTAGTTGCACTGGGCAAGCCCCGGGAAAAAGTGGTCATCGAGACTGTAGGCGCCGACGGCAGCACTAAATACTGGCGGGATTCACAGGATACTCATCATGTCCCCAAACGGGCGCTGAAGGACATTATCCTGGGCTAAAGGCTACCCGACCCATGTTCTGACTCTGAACAAGAAAAAGCCCCGGCTCGTTTGAGCCGGGGCTTTTGATTTAGATTCTCCAAATAACTTTAGACAAACAAAGGCGCCATGACCAGGGTGATGGTGGCTAAAAGTTTGACCAGAACGTGCAGAGATGGGCCAGCCGTATCCTTGAACGGATCACCTACTGTATCACCCACCACGGCCGCTTTGTGAGGTTCTGAACCTTTACCCAGGACTTTACCGTTTTCATCTTTCAGTTGATTATCTTCAATGTATTTTTTGGCATTATCCCAGGCACCGCCGCCGTTGTTCATGAATGATGCCATCATAATACCGACGATAGTACCCACCATCAAAACGGCGGCCACTACCATGGCGGCACTATCAGAGTAAGCCGGGAACAAGCGGAACACTACCCCGATACCGACGGGACCCAGAACGGGCAACAGAGCGGGAGCGATCATTCCTCTCAGGGAAGCGCGGGCAGTGATATCCACCGCGCGAGCGTAATCCGGTTTGACTGTGCCGTCCATGATACCCGGGTTCTCCCTGAATTGCCGGCGGACCTCTTCGATGATTTTGGTGGCTGTCTTGGAGACAGCCCGGATAGCCAAAGCGCTAAACAAAAACACGATCATGGCCGCCAGTAAAGCGCCCACAAAAATTTCAGGCTTAATCAGGTTGACTTGATCAAAGTGAATCAAGTTTCCGCTGGCATCTCTCAAATCCCGCAGGACCGAGACGCGCTCAAGGTAAGCTTCGAAAAGCAGGAAAGCCGCCAGACCGGCAGAAACCATGGCATAACCTTTAGTCAGGGCTTTAGTGGTGTTACCCACCGCATCCAGTCTGTCAGTTATTCTTCTTACTTCCGGACCGGCTTTCGCGAATTCATTAATACCATTGGCGTTATCGGTAATAGGACCAAAGGTATCTTCGGTGAGGATAAAGGCGCAGGTCATCAACATACCCATGGTAGCAATGGCGGTGCCAAAAGCCCCGGCCGCAAAATTGGATACTCCATCTATTCCGGACAAGGCTTGAACACCCAACCAGTAAGAGCCCAGCAGTGAAATACCGATGATTAGTGATGTCATTAAAGTACTTTCGAAACCTACCGCTACACCGGTGACAATATTGGTAGCAGGACCAGTTTTGGAAGATTCAACGATCGACTTTACCGGCCGGTATTTACCTTCAGTATAATATTGGGTAACAAAAACAATTACTACGGAAGCCAGGATACCGATTAATCCGGCGCCGGCCAACCACAGCCACCCACCGGGAGCGCTACCCAGCATTGCCCAGACCACGTAAATCATACCGACGGCACTGATGGCCACCGAGACGAAATAACCGCGGTTCAGGGCGTTCATCGGATTTTCGTTACCGCGAATGCGAACAGCCAGAAGACCGATTATACAGGCAATCAGGCCAAAGGAACGGACCACCAGGGGGAAGAGAATCCAGCCCACCTGACCAGTGGCAACATACAGAACTATACCCAGAATCATGGCGCCGATATTCTCAGCGGCGGTTGATTCGAAGAGGTCAGCACCGCGGCCGGCGCAGTCACCCACGTTGTCGCCTACCAGGTCAGCGATGACTGCGGCGTTGCGGGGGTCATCTTCCGGAATACCGGCTTCAACTTTTCCAACCAGGTCAGCTCCAACGTCAGCGGCTTTTGTATAAATACCACCACCAACGCGGGCAAACAATGCCTGGGTAGATGCCCCCATTCCGAAGGTAAGCATTGTAACTGTAATTTCAATTAATTTTACTCTTTGCCCTGCTTCTGTAATCATTCCGTTTGGAGAATAATCAGCACTTCCATGAACAAAATGAAGTCCAATGAATTCCAAACCATTAGCCATGTGCTCGGGTGTAAATATAACAGAACTGAGAAACCAGTACCATGCTGCAATATCCAACAATGCAAAACCAAC
>DATIKD010000368.1:0-4935 GCA_035477965.1 Dehalococcoidales bacterium
CCCTACGCTGTGGGCGCCTTCAGTCCGGACCCGTTGGTTGGCTCCTGGCAAGACTTGCAGATCGTGCGGAATGAATTGCACCACCGGAATATGGGACTGGTCCTGGACTTTATTCCCAATCACACGGCGTTGGACCATCACTGGGTCAACCAGCATCCTGAATATTATATCCGTGGCAGTGAGCAGGACTTCCATAGCCGTCCGGGAGATTTTTTTGAGGCGGATGTCAGGGGTAAAAAATACTTTCTGGCCCACGGCCGGGATCCCAATTACCCTCCCTGGACAGATACTGCTCAGCTTAACTATCACAACCCGGCTGTTCGGGCAGCTTTAATCCAACAGGTCCAGGCCATTTCCGGATATTGTGATGGTTTGCGCTGTGATATGGCTATGCTGGTTATGCGGGATATTTTTCAGAAGCACTGGGGACAGGCCAGCGGTCTGCCGGCGCCCGCGTCAGAATTCTGGAGTGAGCTTTTCCGGGCTGTGCCGCATCTGGTCTATATTGCCGAAGCCTACTGGGATACGGAATGGGCCCTTCAGCAGTTGGGTTTTGATTTTGTTTATGACAAAAGGCTGTACGACCGTCTGAAAGCCTGTCCTGCGGCGGATGTACAGGTGCATTTGCGGGCCGGCCTGGATTTTCAGAACAAACTGGTGCGCTTTACTGAGAACCATGATGAGATGCGCAGTCCGGAAGCTTTTGGTCCGGCTAAAAGTCTGGCGGCGGCGGCTGTTTGCGCACTGTTGCCGGGTATGAAAATGTATTTTCACGGCCAATGGGAAGGTTCCCGCCTCAAATTGCCCGTTCAACTCCGCCACGGGGTGCAGGAAACCGTAGATAAAGACATGGCAGATTTTTACCGCAACTTGCTGGCCGCTATCAATGATGATACAGCCCATCGGGGCTTATGGAAGCTGCGCAAGGTTTACCCTCACGCCGACCAAAATTGGGGCAATCTGATCGCCTGCAGCCGGCAGACAGAGCGGGAAATAAAGCTAGCAGTGGTCAACCTGAGCGCCGAACCTGGCCAGGGGCGGATCCATTTTCAGGATGAAATCCAGGAGTTAAAAGAATATCTGTTTCGAGACCGGTTGAGCGGCCAGAGCTTCAAACGGCCGGGTGTCTGGATGGCGCATCCGGGGTTAATTTTTGAATTGCAGGGCTACCAGGCCAGACTATTTGACATCCGGGTGGCTGAACTATGAACAGCCAGATTGTGGCTCTTTTGAAACAGCTTCCGCTATTTGCGGCTTTGCACGAAAAAGACCAGGCGGAACTGGCTGCCTTTGCCGTAGAAAAACGTTTCGTACAGGGTGAAAGCATTTTCTGGGAGGGTGATCATCCGGACTGGTTTTATGTTATCCGCGAGGGTAAAGTCAGGATATATAAAACCACTTCCGGCGGAAAGGAAATCACCCTTTCCTTCTTCGGCCCCGGAGAAATGTTTGGCGAGGTGGCAGTGCTGGAAAATAAAGCGTTTCCGGCTTCGGCCCAGGCTGTGACCGCGGTCCGCTTAATCGGGATCAAAACCTCAGATTTCTGGGACTTTTTGTTAAAGCACCCCTCCATTGCTTTGAAAGTTCTTAATGTGATGGCCGGACGGCTGAGAGAAGCCCAGAGCCGGCTAAGGGATATGGCGGGCGAGCGGGTTGAACAACGGCTGGCGCGCCTGTGCTTGAGACTGGCAGCCAAAATAGGCAATACTTTGCCTTTCACTCGCCAGGAATTGTCCGATATGGCCGGAACCAGCGTTGAAACGACGATTCGCATTCTCAGCCAGTGGAAAAAACAAAGGTTGATCGACTCAGTCCGCGGCCGGATAATCATCATGGATACCCAAAAGTTGGAGCAATTAAGTGAAGATCCGGCGAACTGATGAAAGTGTATTTACTGAAAGCAGGCGGATGCGCGTTTTACGGGACACAGCCTCCTTTATGAGTTGAAAACTTTCTATCGTCTTATCTCATCAATCCCCTCCCCGCCTGATTCTTCACCCCGCTCAGGAGTAAGGGCGTTCTCGGGACTCAAGAATGACAACCACCCTGTCATGCAGGAGGCCTCGAAAGGCGAGGCCGAAGCATCTGTATTCTCTCCGTCGTTGTCATCCTGGAAGCCTCGAACGGCGAGGCTGAAGGATCTGGACGAGGGGAGGAATCACTGGCAGTCCCGCCTGGTTAAGGCCCCTCCCCGCCAGATTCTTCGCCCCGCTCAGGGGTAAGGGCGTTCTCGGGACTCAAGAATGACAACTTGGGTTTAGATTCTTCGCCCCAATCAGGGGTAAAGGCGTTCTCGGGGCTCAAGAATGACACGTTTGGGATGGGGTCCTTCTTTTTCGTTGTCATCCTGGAAGCCTCGATTGGCGAGGCTGAAGGATCTGGACGAGGGGAGGAATCGTCTGCAGTCATGAATCGATACGCCCCTCCCCTCCGGATCCTTCGCCCCGATGAGTAGTACAGGAGCATCGGGACTCCAGGATGACAACCTTATTTTCGAGGGAATGACAGGTTGGGGTTTAAATTCCGAGCATATTTCGGACAGCAGTGTTTTCACCTTGACAATTATCTTATGAGATACTAACATATTTGAATTGAGAGACCTGAATAAAACAAAAATGATGATCAGCGGAAAGATATATGGTTACTGATGAACTAGTTTATCGACGCCTGCAGCAGCATCTGGATGATTCTCCGGAGGGCTTTCACGCTACTCGCTCCGGAGCTGATATTCGCATTCTAAAACGTTTATTCACACCTGATGAAGCGCAAATAGCGGTTCATCTTTCTCATATGAAACCCCTCTCCGCCAGAAGCATCCAGCGACGCCTGCAAAAAAGCCAAATTGATTTTCCTCTCAGCCAGATCAGGAAAGCCTTAATGAACATGGTTTCTAAGGGCACGATACTGGCTGTCTGGGAAGGCTATCGGGAAGTGCACTACCAGAATGCGGGAGTATCTGCCGGCGGAATCTATGACTTCCAGGTCAACCGTCTGAGTCCCGAACTGATAGCGGATTTCGATGAATATCACATGGAATCATTTACCCGGCCTTCCGTTCCCAATGTGCGCAGGCTTTTGCCTCTGCGTACCGTCCCTGTTGAAAAGAGCATTCCCGTTCCTTTAAAGCGCGCTGTCAGTACTTATGATGACCTGCGGCAGATAATTCAAGCGGCGCCCGGACCGCTGGCCGTGGCCAACTGCATCTGCCGCCAGACCCAGGATCTCAAAGGTCATCCCTGCCGGTACACGGCATTACGTGAAAGTTGTCTTCAGATTGGCACTGATCATGCCAGGCAGTATGTTGAAATGGGGATTGCCCGCTATATCTCCAAAGAGGAAGCTCTTGAAATCCTGGCCAGGGCCCAGCAGGATGGACTGATTATACAGCCGGAAAATTCCAAAAAACCGGAGGCAATTTGCTGCTGCTGTGGTGACTGCTGCGCTCTTCTGACAGCCATCAGCCGTTCTCCGCGTCCGGCTTTGGCTTATTCTACCAACTATTATGTGGATGTGGATTTAAAGAAGTGTGATTTATGCGGAACCTGTGTGCAACGCTGTCAGATTAAAGCTCGCCTGATAAATGATAACAAGTCGTCTGTTGATTTAGACCGCTGTATCGGCTGCGGCAATTGCGTAACAACCTGCCGCACTAAGGCTACCCGGTTAATTCAGAAAAAACAGACTGAAGTTCCGCCTGAGAATAAAACGGATTTTTATCAGCATTTGCTGAAAGTCAAAAAGGCCAGTGTGAAAGATTGATCCGCGGGATATCGCGTCGCCCATCCGGCTGGTTTTTAATCTATTTACAGTTTGTCGGGGCGGGTTGTAAACTGATAACAGGCTAACGAAAACAATTTATGGCAAAATATTCATGACCGGGTACAGTCACTCGTTTTTTTTTATAAAATAATGTTAGAATATTTGGGATAGGGAGGATGGTATGAAAAGGATTTTGTCTTTCGGTCTGGTATTATTACTGATTCCGGTATTGTTCCTGGTGTCTGCCTGTGGCGGCGGTTCCACAACTGCCAACACTACCCCCACTATTGATGCCAGAGCCGGATTCACGGCTGCTACAGTGGCCAAGGGCGCACCCTTCAAGCTGGTCTTTCTGACTCAACCCGGCAATGCCAAAGCCTTTGAACCCTTCGGTGTGCAACCGGTCGTGGGTATCCTGGATTCGGATGGCAATATCGTTAGTACGGCTAATCTGGCCGTCAGCGTGGGTCTCACTCCGGAAACTGCCGGTTCTTCTCCCATGAGCGGTGTTTTACAGGTTGTTTCGGTCAATGGCAAAGCCACTTTCACCAATGTCAATATCCAGGGCGGCGGCAAAGGGTTTATCCTGGTAGCCAGGAGCAGCGGCCTGCAAAATGCCTTCAGCGAACCTTTTAATGTAGAAGAATGAGTTTCAATCCACACTAAAGTCATGGGGTAGCCGGTAAAGATACTGGCTGCCCCTCTTTTATTTGGCCGGGTACATCCGGTTGACTATAGGTCTTTTCTCTTAACTATATGCTGGGAAAGGTAAAGACAGACCAGAGTCAATACCAGGGTGATACCCAGCGCCCACCAGTAGTTTTGTCCTGTTCCGGTGATGATACTCACTCCCCAGCCGGGCAGTTTACCGGGTAAATAATTGCCAATCCGGGGAAAGGTGGACAGAATTGAAATCACGATAACCGCCGCCATGGCCAGTCCGCCCGCCGCCAACCCACTTTTATACAGACTGGAAAACATTAAAGTCAGGCTCAGGCAAAATATCAGAAAAACCAGCAAGAGAGCATTTTGCAGCACGAAAGCCCACAGGTCGGCCGGGCCTATCAACCAGACTGAATAAGCATAACACACCAGAGCTGAAATCAGCAGTGAAACTGCCAGATTAAGGCTGAGAGCGGCCATTTTGGCTCCAACGAAGGCTGCCCGGGTGACCGG
>DATIKD010000369.1:0-5425 GCA_035477965.1 Dehalococcoidales bacterium
GACCAGTATATCTTGCCATAAGGAATATTATTAACTATTAAGAATTAAACCCTTCTTCTCTTAGGAGGACGACAACCATTATGAGGCACCGGAGTGATATCTCGGATACTGGTGATATATAGTCCTGAGGACTGTAAAGAACGGATTGCGGCTTCACGTCCGCTGCCAGGACCTTTGATCAGCACCGCGATCTGTCTCAGACCATGCTCCATCGCTTTGCGGGCAGCTTCGTGGGCTGCCAGTTGAGCGGCATAAGGGGTACCTTTACGGGAACCTTTAAATCCGGATGAACCGGCGCTTCCCCATGACAGGACGTTCCCCTGAGAGTCTGCCAGTGTCACAATGGTATTGTTAAAAGTCGATTGGATAAAAGCCTTACCATTCGATACTGACTTCTTTTCTTTTCTTCTTACTTTGGTTTTTGCCTGTTTGGGCATTCCATCCTCCTGAATAAACGGACATCAACTATTTTAAATAGCTAATTTAGCTTTATTTCTTGGTTGCACCGCGTTTTTGTCCGCGCCCTGCTACTGTCTTGCGGGCACCACGACGGGTCCTTCCATTGGTCCTGGTCCGCTGGCCTCTGACAGGCAAACTACGGCGATGCCGAGTACCGCGATAGCTCCCGATTTCAATCAGTCGCCGGATGTTCAGGTTAACTTCCTTGCGCAGATCACCTTCTACCGGTACTTCTTTATCAACAATCTCACGGATGCGGTTAATTTCTTCTTCGGTTAAAGCATCCGCTCGAGTTTCATGCTTGATTTTGGCTTTGTCCAGGATAGCTTTGCTGTTGGTAGGTCCGACGCCAAACAAATATTGCAGTGAGACCCAAATTTGCTTATTACGCGGTATATCCACACCTGAAATACGGGGCATTAGATTTCCTCCTTGACCATTACAAAACTATCCCTGTTTCTGTTTGTGTTTGGGATTGCTACAAATTATTCTCACAATTCCGTGTCTTTTAATCACCCGACATTTTTCACATCTGGTTTTTATTGAAGCTCTAACTTTCATGTTTTTATCTGTCTCAACCTTAATTTATTTAAATATGATAAATTAACTAGCCGTTCGTTTTTAGACGCAACATTTCATTGTAACATAATTTGTTACATTATATCCAGTCTGATGTATCCTAATCCAGGCGGTAGGTGATCCGGCCGCGGGACAAGTCGTAAGGCGAAAGCTCTATTAAGACCTTATCACCCGGCAAGATACGGATGTAATGCATGCGCATGCGTCCCGATATATGGGTCAACACCCTGTGATTATTGGGGAGTTCCACCCAAAAGTTAGCATTGGGCAGGGCTTCAACTACCGTACCTTCAACTTCGATAGCCTCTTTCTTGGCCATATTCTCCTGTGTTCACGCAAATATTTTTTACGACTTTTCTTACAGTCAGTATTTCGGGTTCTTTCTCGGTTATGACTATGGTATTTTCATAATGGGCTGAAAGACTGCCATCCACAGTTGACACCGTCCACTGGTTCTGGCCGACCTTCGTTCGCCAGTCGCCGGTGGTCAACATCGGTTCAATCGCCAGTGTCATCCCTTTTTTCAGCAACGGACCGGAACCGGGCACTCCGAAATTGGGAATATGCGGATCTTCATGCATCTTGCGCCCTATCCCATGTCCTCCGTATTCCCGTACAATGGAAAATCCCCGCGCTTCCCCAAACTGTTGAACGGCAGCGGAAATATCACCCATGTGATTTCCTGCTCTCGCCATTTTTATCCCGGCGGAAAAAGCTCCTTCTGTTGCCAGAATCAACTCACGGGCCTTCAAACTGAAGGAACCAACACCCACAGTTCTGGCGGCATCGCCCTGGTATTCCCGGTAGATAGCCCCCAAATCCAGAGTAACGATATCGCCATCTTTTAACACCCGTTCACCCGGAATGCCGTGTACTATCTCTTCATTGATAGACACACACAGACTGGCGGGATATCCGTGATAGCCTTTAAATGAAGGCTCCGCTCCCAGTTTCCGGATTTCTTTTTCTGCAAGAAAATCCAATTCTTTAGTTTTTAAACCTGGCTGCAAATGCGCAACCAGCATCTCCAGCACCTCAGCCACAATACTTCCGGCTTGCCGCATCAGTGCGATTTCACGTTCGGATTTGATGCTGATGACCATTATTTTTGGGGTTTGGACGCATTGAGAGCAGTCACAATCCGTTGGCTGATAGCTTCCATACTGCCCTCACCTTGTATCTCCAGCAATTTGCCGTTTTGAGCATAATAACCGATTAGCGGGGCAGTCTCCGCAAAAAATACTTCCAGTCTCTTCTTGATGGTCTGGGTATTATCATCCGCTCGCTGGTACAATTCACCCCCGCACTTGTCACACTTGCCGGCCACTTTGGGAGGTGAATTAACTTCATGATATGGGGCCTGACAGCTCCGGCAGATCCAGCGTCCGGTCAGACGGGTCAACAATTCGGCTTCAGTAACTTTTATATATACCGCTTTGTCGATCCCTTTTTTGAAACCTTTTAAAGCTGCATCAAGGGCTTTCGCCTGTTCAACATTGCGCGGAAAACCGTCCAGAATGATGCCGGACTGACAGTCGGCCGCATTCAACCGCTCCAATACCATCTTGATGGTTATCTCATCAGGTACTAACTGCCCTTTTTCCATATAGGATTTAGCCCGCAGGCCCAGTTCAGTGCCTTTAGTAAGGGCTTGACGAAACAGATCGCCCGAGGCAACATGGGCCAGCTTTAACTTTTTGGATAACAGTTCAGCCTGAGTCCCTTTACCTGCGCCCGGTGCGCCCAATAAAACCAGATACATAACGCCCCCTATTTTATAAAGCCTTCATACCGCCGCATGACAAGTTGGGCTTCCAGTTGCTTCATGGTATCCAGTACTACGCCTACGACGATAATTAAGCCCATGCTGGAAAACGGTAAATCAACCGTGGTTACAATGAACGCCAGAAACGGGATTACACCTACCAGTCCCAGGAATAAAGCACCACCCCAGGTGATATGTCCAATAACGCCGTCCAGATATTTTTTAGTTTGCCCTCCGGGACGGATTCCGGGAATAAAACCGCCCTGTTTCTGCAAGTTGCCCGGCAGGTCCTGCTGCTGGAATATGATATATGTATAGAAAAAAGCAAAACCAACAGTCAGTAAGAAGAACAACCCCCAGTAAAAAAGCCCAATAGGCAATTGCATACTGGGATTAAACCAGTTATAAATTGTATTGGCGAAGTTGGGTGCAGCCCCCTCCGGAGACATAAAATAAGTAGCTATGATGCCGGGGAACATGGCCAGTGACATGGCAAAGATCAAAGGGATCATGCCGGCAGTATTGACACGGATGGGTATATGAGTGGCGCCTGATTGCTTGTACATACGTCCGCCGCGGAAAACACTTTTGGCGTACTGGACCGGAATCCGGCGATGTGCTTCAGTGAAATAAACGATCAATACTACGGTAGCCAGCAGTATGATAAAGAAGAAGATTACACCGGCCATATTAGTAGCGCTCAACAGGGCAGCCTGACCAACTCCCTGAGGATAACCGGCTACGATACCGCTAAAGATAATAATAGAGATGCCGTTACCAATACCATGAGATGTAATCAGTTCACCCAGCCAGATCAGGAACATAGTACCGGCAATCATGGAAATAATCATGGTAACCATGGTCAGCGCCGGAATGTCCCAGGCCAGGACGCCCTGACTCTTCATAAAGGTAATTTGTCCGTAAGCTGACAGCGCGCCGATGGGAACAGTCAGCCAGTGAGAAATCAGGCTGATTTTATTGCGCCCGGACTCTCCTTCCATCGAAATAGCCTGGAGTTTGGGAATGACCGGCACCAGCACGGTCATAATGATAGTGGCCGTAATATAAGGGTAAACACCCATGGCGGCTACGCTGAAGTTTCTTAAAGCGCCGCCGCTGAAGAGGTCCAGCATACCCAACAAAGGTACATTTTCAAACAACGTTGCCAGAGCACCGGTATTTACACCCGGCATGGGTACATGAGCAACCAGCCGGAAAATAATCAACATACCCAGGGTAAAAAGAATTTTATTTCTTAAATCCGGCAGGCTAAACGCGTCCTTCATAGCCTGAATCAGTCTAGGCATGCTCTGGGTTTTGGTGCTCAAATCTGCTCCACCTTGCCGCCTGCAGCCTCAATCTTAGTTTTTGCGGCATCAGAATATTTGTTGGCTCTGAACGTAAGCGCTACTTTGATTTCACCGTCAGCTAATATCTTCACCGGCCGTTCCATTGAATCCACTAATCCGGTTTTAAACAGGATTTCACGATCTATCACTGTACCGGCTTCAAAGATATTCAAGGATCCGACATTGACCGGAGAGTATTCGACGCGATAGCGATTGTAAAAACCGCGTTTGCGGGGCAATCGCTTGATAATCGGCAGTTGACCGCCTTCAAACCCGCGCTGAATTTGCACTCCGGAACGCGATTTCTGGCCCTTCAAACCGCGGCCTGAATAAGTGCCGTGGCCGCTGCCATTGCCGCGTCCAACCCTCTTTCTATTTTTCCGGGAACCAGGAGCGGGAGATAATTCATTCTGCTGCATTTTATGCTTCCTCAACCATTACTAGATGTTTTACTTTCATAACCTGGCCTCTCACTGAAGGAGAATCCTCTCTGACCACACTCTGGTTAATTTTCTTTAAACCCAGAGCCTGTAGAGTATCTCTCTGGTCAGGGCCATATCCGCTTTTGCTTTTAATCAAAGTTATTTTCATTTTAGCCACCGGTTGCTGCCTCCCCAACCTTGGTTACAGGTTTACGTCTTGCTAACTCCGCCTGAGGATCTTTCAGGCTTTGTAACGCCAGCACAGTTGCTCTAGCCACGTTAATTCGGTTTGAACTGCCCAGAGATTTGGTCAGTACATCCTTTACTCCGGCTGACTCCAGAACGGCTCTGATGCTGCCGCCGGCGATTATGCCGGTGCCCGGAGCTGCCGGTTTTAACAATATTTTCGCCGCTCCGTATTTAACTTCAATTTCATGCGGAATGGTACCCCCGCGTAAAGGCACCTGTATCAACTTCTTGCGGGCCACCGCGCCGGCTTTGCTGATAGCTTCAGGGACTTCATTGGCTTTACCCACGCCGATCCCGACATGGCCGTTGCCATCACCGCTCACCGTCAGCGCACTGAACCTTAACCGCTTGCCTCCCTTAACGACTTTGGCGACCCGGTTAATATAAATCAGTTTGTCATTTAAGGTTAATCCGGAAGGATCAATTTTGCTTATTACTTCTTTCACCTGTTGCTACCGCCTCTTAAAATTTTAACCCTTCTTTGCGGGCTGCATCTGCCAGAGATTGCACTCTGCCCAGATATTTATAACCACCCCGGTCAAACACCACGCTCTGGATACCCTTTTCGATGGCCCTGCGGGCCACGACCTGTCCAACCAGTC
>DATIKD010000370.1:0-4913 GCA_035477965.1 Dehalococcoidales bacterium
CTTATTTCCGCCGCGAAATGTCTATTTTAAATAAAGTGCTGCCCAAACCGGGCATTAAAGTAAATCAGATTTTGAAGGAGTTCTCGAGCGCGGAGATTAACGAAATTTACCCGGCGCTAAGCCCTATCCTGATACAGGTTCTGTGTGAAGAACTGGAACTGGTGGGTTACCTGGATATTGAGAAAGGCAAAGCCAGCGTCACTCCCAAAGGTGAAGCCAAACTGAAAAACTTCAAAAAGAGTTTAAGCAAGGAAGAAAAAAGCGCCCTGGGAATGTAATTTGCGAGACGGGCGGGGGTTGTCCGGTTGAAAGGCTTTTGAAACTTGACCGCCGGGCTTTTAGTACTCTATCCCGAGGCGGGCCGGAATGTTATCAAAAAAGGGATGTTTCACAGGCTTCATTTCGGTCACCAGATCCGCCCGTTTTATCAGGTCGTCATGAGCGTAGCGGCCGGTCAGAACCACTTCCAGACCGGCTGGTTTTTTCTCCAGCAAAGCCAGCACCTGATCTGCCGGGATTAAACGGCGGTAGACTGCGATATTGATTTCGTCCAGCACAACCAGGTCATAGTTGCCGCTGAGAATTTTTTGTTCTGCCAGCTTAAGAGTTTCACCCGCTTCTTTTTTCAGCGTATCGTCAGGCGCTGTAAAAATATTGCTTTTAAAAGGGCACAGAATTTCAAAAACGGGGTATTTTTCCAAAAACAGGTGCTCACCGCTCAGCTGTCCTTTACAGAACTGGATAAAGCAGACTCTCCAGCCGCGACCCACCGCTCTTAGAGCCAGACCCAGTGCGGCAGTAGTCTTGCCTTTTCCCTCTCCGGTATAAACCTGAACCAGCCCCAGCCGTTTTTTTTCCGCCATATCAAATACTCCCGTTAAGATGCTTTTCAGACTTCCGCCCGGATTTTTCCACCACCCGGGTCATTTTTTCAGGTTTAGACCCATAATAGCATAAATCCGGTCAACATCCAGATTGGCGCGCATCCTGTCCGCCAGCCTGTCATATTCTTCTTCCTGGCTCTTTATAACCACTGATACCGGCGGCAATCCTTTCATCTCCCGCAGGTTTTTTAACAGCCCATCCATAAAAGCCGCATTATGGAAGATGCCGTGCAAATAAGTTCCAAAAACCAGCCCGCTTTCATTGACGCAGCCGTCAAAATAGCCTCCGGCATTAAGGGGCGACTGAAAGACCCATCCCAGCGGTGCAATTTGCGGATTGAGAGTCTGGCCCATGTGAATTTCATAGCCGCTGACAGCACAGTCCGACAGACCTTTCAGCAGGCCTTTATTACAGATTATGCGGGCAGTGACCTGGGCAGTGCTTTTGGTAGCGGCAAAGACCGTTTCCACCGGCAGCAAACCGAGCCCCTCTGCTTCTTCACCGGACGATTCCACCTGCAGGGGATCGCGGATGGTTTTTCCCAGCAATTGAAAACCTCCGCACACTCCAATAATGGGTATCCCTTCCGCCGCCAAATTTTGAATCACCCGGTCTATACCCTGTTGTTTTAAAAAAAGCATATCATGGATAGTGCTTTTGGTGCCTGGTAAAATCAGCAAATCAGGGCGTCCCACCTCGGATGCGCGGCTGACGTACTTCACATCACAACCGGTGGACTGCCACGGGTCGAAATCATCATAGTTAGCGGTATGCGGCACCCGGATAATGACAACCTTCAGACCTTCACCTGAAGTATGGGGCTTTTCATCCAGAAAGACTGAGTCCTCCTGGGCAATGCCCAGATTGTCCAGGAAGGGAATTACTCCCAGCACCGGTTTGCCGGTTTTGGCTTCCAGGAAATCCACTCCGCTCTTAAAGAGAGCTTTTTCACCGCGGAACTTGTTGATGATTAAACCCTGCACCAGGCTGCGTTCTTCTTCTCGCAATAAATCCAGAGTCCCTATCAGAGAGGCAAAAACCCCACCGCGGTCGATATCTCCCACCAGCAGGACCGGCGAATCGGCCAATCTGGCGATGCGCATATTGACGATCTCGCGCTCCTGCAGGTTTACTTCAGCCGTACTGCCGGCGCCCTCGATGACCACCACATCATATTCCTGGCGCAGTTTAGCCAGTGAGTTTCGCGCGATTTCCAGCAATTGCGGAGTATGTTCGGCATACTTATGCGCCTGGATATGGCGGGCGACCTTGCCCAGCACAATCACCTGCGAGCGCATATTGGCTTCCGGTTTGAGCAATATCGGATTCATATCCACAGTCGGTGCAATTCCGCAGGCTTCCGCCTGGACCGCCTGGGCGCGGCCGATTTCTCCGCCGCCGGACGTTACGAAAGAATTCAAAGCCATATTTTGAGACTTGAATGGGGCAACTCTGTATCCGTCCTGCTTGAAAATCCGGCAGAGAGCGGTGACCAGGATGCTCTTTCCCACCGAGGAAGCGGTACCCTGCACCATAATAGTTTTAGCGGTCATAATTTTTCACTCCGATTTTTTGCAGAGCGTTTATCAAATGCCGGCAATCCGGCAAACTGCGTACGGCTAAACGGATGTAATGCGGCAGGCCAAAAGAAGTACAATCGCGCACCAGTATTGCGTGCGCCAGCAGAGCGCGGCGCAGGCCGGCGGCATCTCCCACCCGGACCAGGAAAAAATTGGCGCTGGAGGGCAGGGGTTTTAAGCCCAGCCGTAAGAGATTGGCTTTAAGGTATCTTCCGGCTTCGGCAATTTTGGCCCGCATGGATTCCAGATAATCGTCCTGTTCCAGAACAAAGAGGCCGGCCGCCTGGGCGATTGAGCTGACATTCCAGGGTGGTTTGACCTTTTCCAGAATGGCAACAATTTCCGGGTTGGCAATCGCGTAACCCAGCCGCAGGCCGGCGATCCCGTAATCTTTGGTCATGGAGCGGATGATAAGCACATTGGGATATTCAAGCAATCCGGTGGCCGCCCAGGGCCTGTCCACAAAACCGATATAAGCCTCATCCAGCACTATCAGGCTGTCCGGCGCAAACTCTATGATTTTTTGGATGGTCTGCTGTTTAAGATAGCGGCCGGTAGGATTATCAGGGTTGCAAATAAAGATTGCCCGCGGTGACTGCTGCCGGATGACTTTTTTCAGCTTGAACAGGTCCAATTTGAAGGCGCTATTTTCAAATAATTCAAATTCAACCACTTCCGCGCCCACCAGACGGGAGGCCAGGGCGTATTCGGCATAAGTTGGCGGCAGGACCAGAGCTCTTTCTCCATTTCCCAGATAGGCGGTCGCAGCCAGGCGGATGAGTTCGGTGGAACCGGCGCCCACTATCAGATTGGCTGATACCAGTCCCAATTTGGTAGCCAGAAGCTGTTTTAAATGATTTGAGTCAGTATCCGGATAGCTCTCCAGATCCGCCTTCATCACAGCTTCTCTCAGTCCCGGCGGAGGCCCCAGCGGATTGGTGCTGACACTGAAATCCAGCACTCCGGCGGGGTCAATTCCCAGTTCCTGCATCTCTGCATAAAGCTTGCCGCCATGGACAGGCGGAGTCAATTTTTGGATATAAGGTTCAGGCAACAACATTATAGATCACCACTCCCACTACCGCGACCAGACTGAATAACAGACAGGCAATATAAACTATTTTAACTGACACATCGATGTGGCCGGTTTCCAGAGCTTTTTCCGGGTCGCCCAGTTTGTAAAAGCCCACCTTCTCAAGCTGAACTCTGAGGGCACCGGCCATGGCGCTCATGGTCCAGCCGGCGTTCGGGCTGAGGGTCTTGCCTGCGTCCCTCCTCAGCATGCGCCAGGCGTTACCGGCACTGGCACGGCTGATCACAGCCGCCATGATTATGAACAGCGCGGCCAGGCGGGCGGGAATGAAATTTACCACCGTATCCAGTTTAGCCGCGAATTTGCCGGTATATTCGTACTTTCCGCGCTTACCTATCATGGCATCCAGCGTGTTGATTACCCGGTAGGCGATGGCTCCCGGTATTCCTAGAAAGATAAAGAAAAAGAGCGGGGCGAAATAGCTGTCGCAACTGCTTTCAGCTACCGATTCTACCACGGCGGATACCATCTGACCGGAATTCAGTTGCGAGCAATCGCGGCTGACCAGTGCCCTCAGCTCAAAGCGAGCCTCAGGCAGATGTTTTTTAACCAGCAATTTTTTGATTTTCAGCGCCGCCTGACGGAGCCCCCGGAGGGAGAAAGTGATTTTAAACAGCACTGCAGCCACAATAAAGTATGCAATAAGGCTAAATCCCTTTAGCCAGCCCAGCAAAAAAAACACCGGAGTAACAAATAAGGCGATGGTTGCCAGAGTGACCAGCATTCCCCAGATAAATTGAGCGGCGGGCGACCACATGCGGCAGAAGCGGATTAAAAAAGCGATGACTTTGCCCATCCAGACCACCGGATGGAACCGATAAGGCGGCTCACCCACGGTCAGGTCCAGCAAAAGAGCCAGTATCAGGATATAAACAGCATCCATGTTTTCCTATTCCCTCTAACCCATCTTTTCAGGGATAAACCGAAAATGGTTAAAAACAGCTTTACTCATTGGTATTTTTCAATGCAACTCCGGCAAACACAGGCCAGGCCCAGGCTTTCAGAAGGAATCCGTTTGAACACTGCCGGGCTTATTTTAAGACTGGCGCACCAGCATTGCTCTCCGCTCAATTGAAATAAGTCATGCCGGCAGTCGTTGGGCCGGCCGCAAATGGGACAGGTCTTTTTGTCTATCAACCCGATGTTCTCCCAGCTTTCATAAAAGAAAAATCCCCCCGCCCACAGGACAAGGGGGACTTATTACTTAATAATAAATCCCACCCCCTTCTCCGCGGAGGCAGTAGACATCAGCCGGGCAGGCGTTCTGACTATACAGCAGGCGGGACTGTGCCGGAATTTCACCGGTCTTGCATTCCTGATTAAGCCCCTTGGCACCCAGCCATATCACACATTAG